>JBIJAL010000005.1:0-29579 GCA_044345775.1 Candidatus Planktophila sp. | reverse complement strand
CAACGCGAAGGTGAAAGCATCGGGCTCACGACTGTCTATCGCTCACTCCAGTCTCTAGTGAATGACAAGATCGTCGATGTACTGCGACGTGATGATGGTGAAGCTATCTATCGCCTCTGTGGAGATGCCCACCATCATCACCTCGTCTGTAAAAGTTGTGGCGAAACCGTTGAAATTGAAGGTGGAGCTATTGAAAAATGGGCCCGGGTTATGGCAGAAGAACATGGCTTTCGCGATGTGGGACATACTGCAGAGATCTTCGGAATCTGCAGTAAGTGCTAATTTTTACGCTTTCCCAAACCTGCGGTCGCGATCTGAATATTCTTCAATCGCCTTCCACAAGGTTTTACGTGTCACATCTGGCCACAAGACATCCATAAAGACAAACTCTGCATAGACAGATTGCCACGGCAAAAAGTTGCTGGTGCGCTGCTCTCCTGATGAACGCAAGAAAAGATCGACATCGCTCATCTTTGGATCATAGAGATATGAAGCAAGGGTCTTTTCGGTAATCGAATCTGCTTTAACTTTTCCTCGCTTCACATCGCGAGCAAGTTCGGTAGCGGCATCAACAATCTCAGAACGTCCACCGTAATTAACGCACATGTTTAAGGTGAGAACTTTATTCTTCTTTGTCTGCTCCTCTGCCTCTTCTAACTCTTTAACCACTGAGGACCATAGACGCTTGGGGCGCCCAATCCACTGAATCTTTACACCCATCTCATCCATCTGATCTCGGCGACGGCGCAAGACATCACGATTAAAGTTCATCAAGAAGCGGACTTCCTCTGGTGAGCGCTTCCAATTTTCTGTTGAGAATGCATACGCGCTCAACTCTTTTACTCCGAATTCAATAGCACCCTGGACAAAATCAAAGAGGGCTGCTTCTCCTGCTTCATGACCGGCTGTACGCGGCAAGCCGCGATCATTTGCCCAACGTCCATTGCCATCCATCACCACTGCAACGTGGTGTGGAATTTCAATTGCACTCTTCTTACTCATGCACGCTCCACCATAGGCAGACTTCGGAGTCCGCGTTCAAGGTGCCATTGTAGATAAGCGGCCACTAGACCACTAGCCTCTCGCCGAAAACGAAGGTCACTCGTGTTGGCTCGATCCCAATTCCCGCTGATGAGATCACCCATAAGTTCAAGAGTTTCAGGCGCTGGTGTTGCAGATGCCGATGGGCGGCAATCCATACAGACAGAGCCGCCTCCGACTAATGAAAAGTAGCGGTGAGGGCCAGGTTTTTCACAGCGCGAACATTGAGTCATAGATGGGGCATACCCACCGATGGCAAGTGATCGCAGTAAGAATGCATCGAGTATGAGCGACGAGTCATAGCGATTTTCTGCCAGAGCCTTCATACCACCAACAACTAATTGAAACTCCTGTAGCGCTGGCTCATATTCTTGGGCGGTAAATCGCTCAGCGGTTTCTAAAATCGCAGATGCAATTGTCCAGCGTTGATAGTCATGCGAAATCATTTCGCCGTAATTCATCACTGCTTCAACTTGAGTAATGGTGTCAAAAGTTTTACCCGTGTACATCTGAATATCTACATGGCTTCCCGGTTCAAGGCGTGCCCCAAATTTCGACATTGTTCGTCGCACACCTTTTGCCACACCGCGAATTCGACCATGCTCGCGGGTCAGCATTGTGATGATGCGATCTGCCTCACCCAATTTCTGAGTGCGAAGAACAATCGCTTCATCCCGGTAGAGGCTCACGGGGTTACGGTAGTCAGCGAATGGCGCGATTTATTGCAGACACAACGGCCTTAAGTGAGGCTGTTGTTGTATTTGGGTCCACGCCGACGCCCCAGTAGACATCTCCACCGATTGCACACTCAAGATAAGCAGCAGCTGAAGCATCGCCACCTGCAGAGAGAGCATGTTCATGGAAATCAAGGACTCGTACATCTACTCCGTAGTTCTGCAGGATGTTACAGAAAGCTGCGATTGGACCATTTCCATGGCCCTTCAACTCAACTTCTTCCCCACGATCAGTAATCATCACGGTGAGTTGCACATCTTGATTCATGACAGAAGTTTGCGACAGCCCCTTGAGGCGAAAACGTCCCCACGGTGCAGAGTCGGTTGGAAGGTATTCATCTTCAAAGACCGCCCATAGCTGTTCTGCAGAAATCTCTCCACCTTGTGTATCTGTCTTCTCTTGCACAATCCTTGAAAACTCAATCTGCAAGCGACGTGGAAGATCTAGATGGTGTTCTGTCTTCATCAGGTATGCGACGCCGCCCTTACCTGACTGTGAATTAACGCGAATTACCGCTTCATATGAACGGCCAATATCTTTAGGATCAATCGGAAGATAAGGAACAGCCCATGTGTGCTGATCGACGCTGACTCCTGCAGCCTTGGCATCGGCTGCCAAGTGATCAAAACCTTTTTTAATTGCATCTTGATGTGAGCCTGAGAAAGCGGTGAAAACTAGGTCTCCTCCATATGGGTGTCGCTCAGCCACTTTGAGTTGATTTGCATATTCAACTGTTCGGCGAACCTCATCAATATTGGAAAAATCAATATGCGGATCAATTCCATGGCTGACTAAATTCAAGCCAAGGGTGACAAGACAAACATTGCCCGTTCGCTCTCCGTTGCCAAAGAGAGTTCCTTCAATACGATCAGCCCCAGCTAAGTAACCAAGTTCTGCTGCAGCAACACCTGTGCCCCGATCATTATGCGGATGTAAAGAGACAATTACATTTTCACGATTGTCGAGATTACGACACATCCATTCAATGGAATCAGCGTAGATATTAGGTGTTGCCATCTCTACAGTTGCTGGCAAGTTCATGATCGTCTTCCAACTGCTTGTCGGCTTCCAGATGGCATTGACTGCGTTACAAACTTCCACGGCAAATTCGAGTTCAGTACCCGTGTATGACTCTGGTGAATACTCAAAAGAAACTTTCGTCTCAGGAACTGTTGCCATGAGATCAAGACAGATCTGAGCGCCATCTGTTGCAATCTTTTTAATTCCCTCTTTATCAAGACCAAAGACAACGCGGCGTTGCAACGTTGAAGTTGAGTTATAAAGGTGAACGATCGCTTGCTCAGATCCCTTGATTGCCTCGTAGGTGCGGCGGATGAGCGGTTCTCGCGCTTGAGTAAGCACTTGGATGATTACATCGTCAGGGATAAGGCCTTCATCAATGATTTTGCGAACAAAATCAAAATCTGTCTGGCTCGCACTTGGAAAGCCAACTTCGATCTCCTTGTAACCCATGGCTACAAGAAGTTTAAACATTGCTAATTTGCGCGGTGTATCCATTGGATCAATAAGGGCTTGATTGCCATCACGAAGATCCACCGAGCACCACTTTGGCGCTATTGTTATTTTCTTATTTGGCCAGGTGCGATCATGTAGTTCAACTGGGATAAATGAGCTGTAGCGATGCACAGGCATCGCCGAAGGTTTCTGGACTGGAAAATTCATTTCTTACTCCTTGAGGTTGGGGGCCGTTGTGGTTTTACCGGCAACACCAAACCCCGCGGCGAGGAGACCGGTTAATTGGCCTCGCAGCGGCTGCGAAGAAGGAGTCCACGAAGTTGCATAGGGTAAGAGTAACCCCATGCAATTCAATCTTCAAGGTCAGATTTAGACCGGAATCAATGTATTGGCAAAGATCTGCCATGCAAGGGCAGATTTAGCAACGAGGGAGAGCGTGATGTAGGTGCGTTCTCCGCGAAGATAATCTGACCACTTTCCGATCTTCTTATATTGAAGCCATTGCACCAAGGCAAATGAGTTGAAGAAGATGAAGATAGTGAGCACGATGAAGTAAACAAATGCTGGTGCTTTATTTTCGCCCTCGCCACCGATTGCAAAGACATAGAAGACCAGTGCAAGCCATGGAACGATTCCGGTGATGCACCCGAAGATGAATGGAACCCAACCACCATTGCCTGGCTCCTCATATTTTTCTTGGAGCCAACCAAATAAAATCATTGAAGCATTCACTCCGAAGATTGCAATAAGGGCTGTGATATCAGAAATTCCTGTGACCAGTGCGATCAAGACAATCATCACTGATGAGCTGATCGAATATTCAACCCAGCGGAAGAAATTGCGATGGGCGGCAAGGCCTGCGATGTATCGAGGGAAGAACTGAGGGCTTACGACAATAAAGTGCGCCAAAGATGAAAGTCCTAGGAAGATCGCAACACCAATACCAAGCGGGGCGTTGTAGAGCGTGACTACATCACCAAAGCTCCCACTTCCTGGAGGGCCTTCCATATATCGAGCGGTAATCGGAAAGGGGACATCCTTTGCGAGCGCAAGCACTGCAATCATCTGGATTAGATGGAGTACTCCTGCGCCAATGTTGATGCGACGAAGTCTGGTCGATGTGATTTCTTTTGTCATAGAGAAAAAATAGCATGCACACCTTTAAAGAACGGGCAGATACCTATCGAGTTCATAGGCACTTACCTGACGGCGATAGTCCTGCCACTCGGCCCGCTTGTTTCGCAGGACGAATTCAAAGACATGTTCACCTAGGGTCTGGCGAACAAGTTCGCTGCCCTCCATGGCCACAATTGCCTCGTGCAAATTGGCGGGAAGCGCCTCTGCCTCACTGCTGTCCTGAAGAAGATATCTCTCTTCGATGCCCTTCAAACCCGCGGCCAACATGACGGCATAGGCAAGATAGGGATTACAAGCAGAATCTGGTGAACGAAATTCAATACGTGTGGAGTTCTCTTTATTTGGTTTATACATCGGAATACGAACTAGTGCACCGCGATCGCTGCGCCCCCAATTGATCATCGATGGCGCTTCTCCCCCACCTTGTAGACGCTTATACGAGTTGACCCATTGGTTGGTGATTGCCGTCATCTCTGCTGCATGTTTTAAGATGCCTGCAATAAAAGAGCGTCCAACCTTTGAAAGATTAAACTCTGCTGAGGCATCGAAGAAAGCGTTGTTCTCGCCTTCAAAGAGTGAGACGTGTGTATGCATTCCACTGCCTGGATGGTCAGTAAATGGCTTAGGCATAAATGAAGCGTAGAAGCCTTGTTCGAGTGCAACCTCTTTAATGACATGGCGAAATGTCATGATGTTATCGGCAGTGCTTAAGGCATCGGCATAGCGCAAGTCAATCTCTTGTTGACCGGGCGCACCTTCGTGGTGGCTAAACTCAACTGAGATTCCCATAGCCTCTAACAAGGTGATTGCTTGTCGTCTAAAGTCGTGGCCAACCACTGCTGGCGTATGATCAAAATATCCACCCTGATCAACTGGAACTGGTGCTACACCTTTTTCAGGTTGTGATTTAAAGAGAAAGAATTCGATCTCAGGATGGGTGTAACAGGTGTAACCCATCTTGGCTGCCTTATCTAAGGTGCGGCGTAAAACATTGCGCGGATCAGAGTGCGAAGGCGAACCATCGGGCATAGAGATATCGCAGAACATGCGAGCTGCCCCTGGTGCTTCTGTGCGCCATGGCAAAATTGAAAAGGTCGCAGGGTCAGGCTTTGCCAACATATCCGATTCAGTGTGACGAGCAAATCCTTCGATGGCAGATCCATCAAAGCCAATGCCCTCATCGAATGCGTTCTCAAGTTCAGCCGGTGCGATTGCAACAGATTTGAGGGTTCCTAATACATCGCTGAACCACAAGCGGATAAAGCGAATATTGCGCTCTTCAATGGTGCGAAGAACGAACTCTTGTTGCTTGCTTATCTGCTCAGCCATGGCCACATACTGCCAAGTTAAAATTACGACTGTGTTACAAAAAGTGAGGCTATTTACCCTCGCGCCAGCGTGTAGTCATCGGTAGGCGGCGATCTTTTCCAAATGCCCGCGCTGAAACTTTCGTTCCAGGTGGATATTGGCGCCTCTTATATTCGGCCCCATCGACTAGTCCAATTACCCGTGCTACTAGCGCGCTATCAAAACCTGCCGCCACAAGCTCTTCATACCCGCGGTCCTCATCAACGTATTGCGTTAACACCTGATCAAGTACTGCGTAATCGGGAAGTGAATCTGAATCCTTTTGATCTGGGCGTAGTTCAGCACTTGGTTCTTTCTCAATTGAACTCACTGGAATCGGAGCGACCTCACCTAACTCGCGTGCGCGATCATTGCGCCAACGAGCTAGAGCCCAGACATCAGTTTTATAAATATCTTTGATCGGTGCATACCCGCCGACGGCGTCACCATACAAAGTCGAATAGCCAACCGCTAACTCAGACTTGTTGCCCGTTGCCAGAACAAGGTGGCCCTCCTGATTGGAAATCCCCATCAGAGTTGTTCCACGCACTCGAGCCTGGACGTTCTCCTCGGCCAAACCCTTGAGTACAACGTTGCTGGTGTATGCATCGACCATGGGCGCAATTGGGACGGTTCGAAAATGTAACCCGGTGTTATTGGCTAACTCTTGGGCATCTGTCATTGAGTGATCGGATGAGTACTTACTTGGCAGAGCAACACCATTGACTCGCCCTGCACCGAGAGCATCTACTGCAATTGCGGCAACGAGGGCCGAATCAATGCCACCAGAGAGACCCAGTACGACACTTCTAAATCCATTCTTCTCAACATAATCACGTAGCCCTAATACCAAGACCTTCCACATCTGCTCGTGAATGCTTGCTCGATCAGCAATTGCTGTGACAAGGGGGGCGGTCTGTGCAACGAGATCGTCACTGATGACAAGATCAGGGGTACTTGTGTGGCCTGCAAGATCTAGATCAACAATCATTAGCCCTTCTTCACAATGTGGTGTGCGGGCTATAAGTTCTCCATCTGCATCTACCACCATTGAATCGCCATCAAATACCAAATCATCTTGGCCGCCGACCATATTGACGTAGATAAAAGGTGCACCCATTCGCTTTGCCTCACGACTGACAAGGCCAAGGCGGACATCATCTTTATTTCGCTCATACGGTGAACCATTGGGAACAACAACTAATCCGGGCGAGCGCGCAGCGAGAGTTCTCAGCACTCCATCTTCATGCCAAATGTCCTGACAGATCAAGATCCCAACATCAACGCCATGGATTCGAACAACAAGGGTTGAATCACCGGCGACAAAATTGCGGTACTCATCAAAGACGCCAAAGTTTGGAAGGTGGGTTTTGATATACCCCGCGCGACGTTGGCCGCGATGAATAACTGCTGCCACATTCTGCGGCCCACCCGATGGTGCTTGATCTAGGTATCCAATAATGGCAACAACATCACCATGTCCTTGATCTTCAATCGTCTCTGCCAACTCTTCAAGTGCTGCTCTACTGGCTGCGCGGAAAGATGAACGCAGCGCTAGATCTTCAATTGGATATCCAGTCAGTACCATCTCTGGAAAGACAATCAAGTGGACACCCTCAGATGATGCTGCTGCAACTGCGCGCGCGATCTGGGCGCTATTGCCGGCTAAATCTCCAACCGTAGGGTTGAGCGCTGCCATGGCAATGCGCAGGCGATGGCTGGCTGCCGACTTCATAAGATAAGCCTACTTGCACTACCCTTTTATCTGTACCCGGGGACTTGCGCCGTAAGCCTCGAGGTGAGGAGATCAACGTATGTCTACATCCCTTTATGGAGGCTCGCGCCATCGTCGAGTCACAATCCTGGATTTAAAGAACGCCAAAGTCGCTGGCGAAAAATGGGCAATGCTCACATCCTATGAACAGATGACCGCGGCAATTTTTGATGAAGCCGAAATTCCCGTCCTCTTAGTGGGCGATTCAGCCGGCAGTAATTTCCTCGGTGAAGAGAACACGATCCCTGTAACAGTCGATGAGTTAATCCCGTTGACTCGCGCAGTCGTCCGCGGATCTTCTCGTGCCATGGTCGTAGCCGATCTCCCCTTCGGTAGTTATGAAATTTCACCAGAGCAAGCTCTTGAAACATCCTTGCGCTTTTTTAAAGAAGCTGGCGCGATGGCGGTGAAGTTAGAAGGCGCGCACTTAGCAACTGTTGAAAAATTAACATCGTCAGGAATTCCTGTGATGGGCCATCTGGGATTAACTCCGCAATCACTCCATCAACTTGGTGGCTACAGGGTCCAAGGTCGCACTGATGGAGATGCGATCCTTGAGGCGGCGCTCGCCCTGGAAAAGGCAGGAGCATTTGCCATCGTCCTTGAGTTAGTGCCGGCGGCGCTGGCGGCAAAAATTACCGCCGCTCTCTCAATTCCTACAGTGGGTATTGGTGCCGGCGTTGATTGTGATGCTCAAGTCCTGGTCTGGACTGACCTTGTGGGGCTGACCAAGAACGCCCCTAAATTGGCTAAGGCTTACCGTAATTTGCGTGGAGAAATTCTGGGCGCTGCCCGCGAATTCGCCGATGATGTTCGTAGTGGATCCTTCCCCTCTGAAGAACAAACTTTTCATTAATGTGTGTCTGCGTGATCGACAAGTAAGATCCTGTAGATGAGAAACCTGGCGATTGACCTCACGCCACTCAAAAAATATCGAGATTTTCGCTATCTGTGGAGTTCAGGGCTGATCTCAAACCTAGGATCGATGATCACCTATGTCGCTATTCCCTTCCAGGTCAAGGAGATCACCAACTCTTACCTGGCGGTGGGCATCAGTGGCCTGGTCGAATTGATTCCACTGATTGTCTTCGGACTATATGGCGGAGTCTTAGCCGATGCCGTCGATCGAAAGAAGATGATCTGGCTGACTGAGGCAGCGGCCGGGATCCTCTCTCTGATCTTGCTACTCAATGCCCTTTCCTCAGATCCCAATCTCTATCTGATCTATATCGTCGGCGCTGCCTTTGCTGCAGTCAATGGTCTACATGGACCGAGCGCTGATGCAATCTTGCCTCGAGTTGTCGGCCATCAAGATATTCCTAGCGCCGTTGCACTCATGAGTATTCGTCGCCAATTTGGATTCATCGTCGGAC
Source organism: Candidatus Planktophila sp. (assembly GCA_044345775.1). Lineage (GTDB taxonomy): Bacteria > Actinomycetota > Actinomycetes > Nanopelagicales > Nanopelagicaceae > Planktophila. Next base: position 20,696 of record JBIJAL010000005.1, on the reverse strand, counting down.
CCACAATTGGCGGAATACTAATCGCGTCATCTGGAGTATCACTTGCCTATGCAGTTGATATAGGTACATATGCAATCTCGCTTCTTCTATTACTTCGTGTAAGAAGAGTGCCACCCTCACATGAGGCCGAAAAGCCATCTCTGGCAGCGTTATGGGAGGGCGTTGCCTATGCCCGAAGTCGCCAAGATTTAAAGGGAACATACATTATTGATCTGGCTGCAATGTTTTTGGCAATGCCAATTGCGCTTTTTCCATTTTGGGTTGATCAAGTGAATGCACCGTGGGCCCTCGGACTCTTTTATTCGGCCGGAACAATCGGCGCACTCGCCGTAACACTGACAAGTGGCTGGACTCGCACCTACCGTTTTCATGGTCGCGCATTTATCTGGGCCGCCGCCGGTTGGGGTGCATCGATTGCTCTCGCCGGAGCCACCGACTATCTCGCACTCGTCCTCTTTTTCCTCGCCGCAGCCGGGGCCGCCGACATGGTCAGCGTTTTATTTCGAAGTGCGATCTGGAACCAGACAATCCCTGATCATCTCCGGGGTCGCTTGGCAGGTATCGAACTGCTCTCTTACACAATTGGTCCACTGCTAGGACAACTTCGAGCAGCATCCATGGCAGCGGCTACTACATTGACCGTTTCGGTAACTTTTGGGGGCATTGCTTGTCTCATTGGTGTCGGAATTTTGGCGATTTTCTTCCCCAGATTGCGAAAATATGATGTTCAGACCGATGAATTTGCGGTTGCAGAGCGAAAAAGACGGGCTGAAAGCAGTGATTCGCCCGAAAGTACCAATCCGTAAGTAATTTTTTTAAAATATTTTCGATTTTTTTCCAAATATGCATATGAAATGGGAAAAATAAATCTGCGACACGCACTCTCTTTTTTCTCATTATGTACTGGCGAAATTTCCGCATTTCCGTCACACTTATCTACGCAACAGGTTTGGGTGACGGATCCGAACCATTCCGATAGGAGATTAACGTGGCCGCAGCAAAGAAAACTGCTCCAAAGCGCCGTAAGAAGGCAGCTGCACCAGCAGCTCCAAAGAAGCGCCGCAAGAAGGCTGCCGTAAAGGCAGCAGCTCCAAAGCGTCGCAAGAAGGCAGCAGCTAAGAAGGCAGCTCCAAAGCGTCGCAAGAAGGCAGCAGCTAAGAAGGCAGCTCCAAAGCGTCGCAAGAAGGCAGCAGCTCCAGCAGCTGCTCCAAAGAAGCGCCGTCGTAAGAAGGCAGTAGCAAAGTAATTTATTACTTATAAAAAACCCCCGGCCATATGGTCGGGGGTTTTTTATTTAATCCATCGGATTTTTCCGAAGTTCTTTCTCAACGCGCGAAAAGATTTCTGCGAGAAGTTGTTGATCTTCTTTACTTAACAAATCTACAAACCTGCGACGAACACTTTCCACATGATCAGGGGCGGCTGCTTCAATTGCCTTCCATCCCTTAGGGGTCATCACTGCAAAAAATCCTCGCTTATCAACGGGGCAGGCTTCTCGGCGGACCCACCCGGCCTTCTCCATCACCTTCATACGATGCGATAACCGCGAGCGCGAGAGCATCGCAACATCGGCCAATTCGCTCATGCGCATTCTGCGATCTGGGGCATCGCTGAGTTGGGCTAAAATCTCATAGTCAGGTATTGATAGTTCGTGGCCGGCCAGATCGGTATCCAGGGCTTCAAGAAGGCGACGACTTGCCACAATGTACCTGCGCCAAGCAGCCATCTCTATTGGGTTTAACCAACGAGGTGGGGTAGCGTTTTCTCGTGCCATAGGCCAATGATAGGCCTGCAGTTGAATATTCAACTACTTAGATTCAAGGAGAATGAGCGATCATGTCAGAACTCAAGAGCGGAATCGATACCTCTTCCATCGACCCCACCGTCCGTTTAGAAGATGACCTCTTTCGTCACTTCAACGGTAAGTGGCTGAAAGAGAGTGTGATCCCAGAAGATCGCGCCACTGATGGCGCGTTCATGGTCTTGCGCAATGAAGCAGAGGCGCAGGTTCGCGCGATTATTGAGAGCGCATCTGGCAGCCCAGAGGCACAGAAGATCACCGACTTATACGCATCATTTATGAATGAATCGCAGATCGAAAAATTAGGCGGATCACCTATTGCAGCTGATTTGGCAAAAGTCGATGCCATTGATTCCTTGGATGATTTCATCTCAACCATGTCATGGCTTGAGGCCCGCGGTACCAGCGGTATTACCGATAGCGCCATCTATCCCGACATGATGGATTCATCTGCCAACATTTTATATATCCACCAAGGTGGACTATCGCTACCTGATGAGAGTTACTACAAGGAAGAGCAGTACGAAAACATTCGCGTTGCATTTGTGGCCCACGTTGAGAAAATGTTTACCTTGCTTGGAATTGCAGACGGCGTGACCAAGGCTCGCGAAGTCTTTGAACTCGAGACCAAGGTGGCCGCCCTTCACTGGGATCAGGTACGAAATCGTGATGCCAGTCTTACCTATAACAAGATGACGCAAGGAGAATTAGAAAAGCTCTCCCCTGCTCTCAATTGGCCGCTCTGGATTAAGGCTGGTGAAGTTCCTGCCGGTGCCTTCACAAACGTTGTGATTGGACAGCCATCATTTTTTGAAGGAATCTCACCACTGGTTGCAGCCTTTGAAAGCGATGCAGCGATGAAATCAGCCTGGAAATCATGGCTTTCCTGGCATGTGATTACCGGCAGCGCTTCATATTTGAGCACCGAGATCGTCAATCAAAATTTCGCTTTTTACGGCACCACTTTGTCTGGCACTCCACAATTGCGTGAGCGCTGGAAGCGCGGTGTTGCACTCGTTGAAGGCAGCCTCGGTGAAGCCATCGGTAAAATCTATGTCGAACGCCATTTCCCACCTGCTGCTAAAGCACGCATGGAAGGTCTAGTTGCAAACCTGATTGAGGCATACCGAGGTAGCATCAATGGGCTTGAATGGATGAGTCAAGAAACTAAGACCAAGGCGATTGCAAAGCTTGAAAAGTTCCGCCCCAAGATTGGATATCCAGATAAGTGGCGTGATTACTCGGCGCTAGAAATTACAGCCGATGACCTCTTTGGAAACCTCGCTCGCGTGACCAAGTTCGAGCGCGATTTCGCCCTCGCTAAAATCGGTAAGCCGGTAGATCGCGACGAATGGCATATGACACCGCAGACAGTCAATGCCTATTACAACCCACTCGGAAATGAAATTGTTTTCCCTGCCGCCATTTTGCAGCCGCCATTTTTTGGTCTTGACGTCGACGATGCGGCAAATTATGGAGCTATCGGCGCAGTCATTGGCCACGAAATTGGCCACGGCTTTGATGATCAAGGATCTAAATTCGACGGCGATGGCAACATGGTCGATTGGTGGGTTGATATCGATCGCACCGAATTCGAAAAGCGGGCCAATGTTTTGATTGCTCAGTACAACGCCCTTGTTCCAGAGGAGACTCCTGACATCACTGTCAACGGCGCACTCACTGTGGGCGAAAATATTGGTGATCTCGGTGGCCTTTCGATTGCACTGAAGGCTTATGAGATTGCATTAGATGGAAAAGAGTCGCCAGTTATTGATGGAATGAATGGCTACCAACGCCTCTTTCTTGCATGGGCACAGGCCTGGCGCGGCAAAGTGCGCCCAGAAGAGATGCGTCGACGTATCGCAACTGATCCACACTCTCCTGCAGAATTTCGTTGCAACCAGATCGTTCGAAATATCCCTGCCTTCTATACAACCTTTGGCATCACCAAAAATGATGCGCTCTGGTTAGATGAGGATCAACGCGTTGCCATCTGGTAACGGTTTTTCTTTTGAAATCTCACATGCTCTAGATAAATCTCTGGCGCGTGCAGGAACGATCTCAACCCCGCACGGTGATATAGCAACCCCGGCCTTTATTCCAGTTGGCACAAAGGCGACTGTAAAAAGCGTTCTTCCAGAAACGATGAAGGAGCTAGGGGCGCAAGCCCTTCTCTCAAACGCATATCACCTCTACTTGCAACCTGGCTCTGACATCGTCGATGAGGCCGGTGGCCTCTCCCGCTTTATGAATTGGCCAGGTCCCACCTTTACCGATAGCGGCGGCTTTCAAGTTCTCTCACTGGGCGTTGGATTTAAGAAGGTGCTGGCTATGGATGCCCAGACCTTTAGATCCGATGAAGTCGTGGCAGGCAACAAGGAACGCCTTGCCCATGTCGATGATGATGGTGTCACATTTAAATCTCATATCGATGGCAGCATGCACCGCTTCACCCCTGAGGTCTCAATGCGAGTACAGCATCAGATTGGGGCCGACATCATCTTCGCCTTTGATGAATGCACCACCTTGCATAACACCCGTAAATACCAAGAGAAGGCGCTAGAACGCACGCGGGCGTGGGGAATTCGCTGTCTTGATGAGCACCAGAAATTGACGTTAGAACGCTCTGAGAAGCCGTATCAGGCCCTCTACGGGGTAATTCAAGGCGCACAATACGAAGATCTGCGCAGAAAAGCTGCAACAGATATGGCAGCCCTTCGTTCCAGCGATCCAGATTCACCCATTGGCTTTGATGGTTTCGGTTTAGGAGGCGCTCTCGATAAGAAAACGTTGGGAACGATTTTGACCTGGATGAATGAGATTCTCCCTGCCGAAAAACCTCGTCACCTATTGGGCATCGGTGCGCCCGAGGATCTCTTCGTGGGTGTCGATAACGGTATTGATACCTTCGACTGCGTACTGGCCTCTCGTATCGCTCGCACATCGGCGGTCTATACGATGGAAGGTCGCTATAACTTATCTAATGCAGCTAATCGCAGGGCCTTTGAACCCATCGATGCAGAGTGTGATTGCTATACCTGTACGCATTACACGAAGGCATATGTGCATCACCTATTTAGAGGTAAGGAGATCAATGCCGCGACATTGGCGACGATTCATAACGAGCGATTTATCGTCCGCCTAGTTGATCAGATGCGGGCAGCGTTGATTGCTGGGGATTATCCAGAGATGAAGGCCCAATTTATGGGACGCTACAAGCACTTATCGGGTCAAGCGCGAGATTAACCCTTAGTTTTCTACAACTTGCTCGTGATCTCCTCGGCTTGTTTTATCACCGATACGATTGATGAATTTCAAAGAAGCTAATGAGATAAGTGTGGCGGCACAGCCTCCTACAAACAATGGTAGACGCAATCCTCCTTGTGCAATTACTCCGCCAAGGAATGCACCCAAGGGCATCGTGCCCCAAACAAAGGTCCGGCGTGCGCCATGGATGCGGCCATAGAGTTCTTTTGGAATCAGAACTTGATAGCAAGACATCAGCAGAATATTCCAGTTAGTGATAAAAAATGAACCGATAAATCCAATGACACCAAAAACCCAATAATTAGGTGCAACTGCTTGCATCAAGACGGTAACCGATGACATAAAGATGGCCAAAGCCAGAACTTTTCCACGACCAAATTTTTTCGAGATCCTAGGGGTGACTAGTGCTCCAATGATTGCGCCAGAACCAGCACCAGCCATTAAGACGCCAAAAAACTTTGCCTGTAGCCCTAAAACCTCTGTGATGAAGAGAATCATGGTTGACATCGAGAGCGAATAGAAGAAACCTAAAGATGTTGTGATCGTGACAAGTCCACGCAGATCGAGATCATCCCATAGGTACTTCAGGCCGAACTTGATATCGCCGATAAAACTCTTCTTTTCAGCAGGCTCTTGCGCCTCATCCTTAGATTCTTTGATCAGGTGAGCGGGTATCAGAAATACAAAAATTGCTGCAATCAGAAAGCCGGCGCTATTGAGGATAAATGGGAGAACCACAGCTGTGGCATAGAGAAATCCACTTAGGGGTCCCCCAATAAAGTTTTGAATAACCGTCTCAGCAATATTGAGTCGAGAATTCGCGCGGTCGAAGTTTTTCTTCTCCAACATTACTGGAATGAGTGATTGAGCAGCTGTATCACTTGCCACCTCACAAATACCGATGAGGAATGCTGCCAAGAACAGCCAGTAAATATTCACAAAGTCAGTCGATATTGCCAACGCCAAAAGCCCAGCAATCATAAAGCGCAGAGAGTTAGTGAATGTGATCAAGAGTCTTTTATCAACCCGATCAACAATGAGGCCGATAGGAATTGCAAAGAGAAGCCATGGCAGCATGACCAGAGCGCTCAGCATAGAAATGAGAACAGGGTTTTTTGTCAGCGAAATTGCTAAGAGCGGCGCTGCAACCGCCAATAATCCGTCAGCAAGATTACTAATCGAACTTGCAGCGAAGAGACGGTTAAATCCAGGACCAAGTTTTTCAGCCTTCAACTTGCGTACCCACTGGATTCCAACCACCCGGGACCATATCTTGAGCCTCATCCGGCCCCCACGTTCCTTCAAAGTACGGATGTACTCGATCAGGATTTTTTAAAATCTCGTCAAGAATTTTCCAAGAGTGTAAGACTGCATCGATGCGGGTAAATCTAAAGTGATCACCAAGCATGGCAGCGCGTAGTAATCGTTCGTAAGGTCCCTGGCGATCACCGAATTCGGCAAAGAACTCGACCGTCAAGTCAATCTCTTCTGTCGTTAACTTTGTTCCTGGCTTTTTAGCGAGCAGTGAAATGTCTACGCCATCTTTTGCGCCAAGACGGAAACGAACTGCGTTCGGATTACCTCTACCAAAGAGTTCGCGTGGAGGCTTTTTGAATTCCACAAGTACTTCAAGGACCGTTTCAGGCATCTTCTTGCCGGTGCGCATATAGATCGGCACACCCGCCCAGCGCCAGTTATCAATGAATACCTTCATTGCAACAAAGGTTTCAGTATCTGAATTTTCCGCAACGCCTTCTTCGTCGAGATAACCGACGTATTGGCCTCGAATCACATCGTCTGCCTTAATGTCACGGATTGCAGAGAGCACCTTAATTTTTTCGTTCTGCATATCCTCTGAACTTATACTGATGGGCGGCTCCATCGTGAGCATAGTAAGCACTTGCAAAATGTGATTTTGTAGAACATCACGCGTTGCGCCAACTCCATCGTAGAACTTGCCACGACCTTCAATACCAAAGTTTTCGGCCATAGTGATCTGGATATTTGAAACATAGTTTCGGTTCCAGACAGGCTCAAAGAGTGTATTGGCGAAGCGGAACACCAAGAGATCTTCAACGGCCTCCTTACCCAAATAGTGGTCAATTCGATAGATCTGGTCCTCAGGCAGAACCTGCTTGAGTTCACGATCGAGGGCGATGGCAGATTCGAGATCGCGGCCAAATGGCTTTTCAACAACTACTCGTGCTCTCTTGGTGATCCCAACACCTGCCAACCCCTGGGCAATTTTGGCAAAGTGCTCCGGGGCAATCGCTAGATAAATTACTGGCAACTTAAAATCTTTAATGAGCTCAGCCAGCCGCACGAAGGTCTCTGGATCTTCGTAATCACCTACGAGAAGTTGCATCTCACTCAGAACCTTGCCTAATACCTTCTCATCTGCATCTGGTTTGCGTGCACGAATGGCGCTATCTACGTTGGCGCGAAAAACTTCCTGAGTCCACTTAGAAGATGCCACTCCAAAAATCTGTACATCAAGTTCGTTGAGCTCTTCGAGGTCATACAGCGCTGGAAACAACTTTTTCTTAGCCAAATCTCCAGTCGCGCCAAAGAGAACTAAAGCATCAGCTTTCACTAATTATCCCTTAGCTGATTCGTTATTTGGCTTTTCGTTATGGCCACCAAATTTGTATCGCATTGCACTCAACACTCGGTTTGCAAATTCATCATTGTTTCGTGAAGCAAAACGCGCGTAGAGTGAAGCGCTCAATACGTGGGCAGGAATTCCTGCTTCGATCGCTGCTTGGACAGTCCATCGTCCTTCACCACTATCACTGACCTGTGTTGAGTACTCAGTAAGTTCGTCTGATTCAACAAGGGCTTGGGCAGTCAGGTCTAGTAGCCACGATGCAACCACTGATCCACGACGCCACACTTCTGTGATCGCTGGAATATCTAGATCGTATGCAGGTGTCATCTCATCGGCTGCCTCAAAGATTGCAAGACCTTCTGCAAATGCTGCCATCATGCCGTACTCAATTCCATTGTGAATCATCTTTACAAAGTGACCAGAACCAACTGGTCCACAGTGAAGGTAGCCGTATTCAGCTTGTACTGGTTCACCTGTACGACCAGGGGTGCGATCTGCAGATTCAACGCCGGGGCAAAGCGCCTTAAAGATTGGATCAAGGGATGCAACGACCTTGCTATCGCCGCCGATCATTAAGGAATATCCGCGTTCTAATCCGTATACGCCACCTGATGTTCCGATATCGACAAAGTTAATTCCTTTTTCTGCCAAGAACGCTGCATTCTTGAGATCATTTTTATAGTAACTATTTCCACCATCAATAATGGTGTCACCTTGTTCAAGATGCTCAGCCATTGCAGCAATTGTTGAATCCGTGACGCTGGCCGGAACCATAATCCAAATTGTGCGCGGTGCTGTGAGCTTTGCCGCCAGGTCTGCCATATCCGAGGATGCAATAGCGCCTTCAGCTGCCAGGCCTTTAATGGCTTCTGGGCTGAGGTCGTACACAGCCGAGGTAATTCCATGACGTGAGAGGCGTCGAACAATATTGGCACCCATTCTGCCAAGTCCAACCATTCCAAAGTTCACGCTCTGGCTCATATCCTCACACCCTCTTTCCAAATTACTTGCGAAGTCTATTCTAATTACTCAGTAAAAAATGCATCTGTATCAACGATTAGACGCGTGTGATCTGCCGCCCTAACATAACTGGCTGGTATCGAGAGATCTCCCTCAATAATTTTGGTGACAGCCTCAGCCTTTGAAGATCCTGCAGCAATAATCCAAACAATCGTTGAGGCATTAATCATCGATATCGTAAATGATGCACGAACCGCAGGCGGCTTTGGTGAATCAGTAATTGCGATTACTTTCTCTAAGCGATCAATGTGAGCCGCTCCTGGAAAGAGCGAGGCAACATGGCCATCTGGGCCGAGTCCGAGGATTGTTAGATCCATAAAGTTTTCGCCAAGTTCAGTGATGTACTCGGCTACCGCAATGTCAATATTTTCAACCTCATCACTTGCGCGAAGAGTGTGGACCGCTATATTCCGATTTGATAAAGAATTAAATGCCGTTGAAGAATTTTGTTCACTGCTTGAACGCTCAACAAACCTCTCATCACTCCACCAAATATGAAGCCCTTGATACATCTCAGGATCAGCATTCCAATGAGCCACTAATTCTCGCGTAAGTTCTGATCCTAAAGTGCCACCGGTGAGAGCGAGGTGGAAAATCCCATTGATGCGAAGACCTGTTTCAATAACTTCTAATAGTTGAGTTGAGATCTCTTGCAGCAATTCAGGTTGGTCAGCATAAAGAGTCAGATCGAGATCATCATCGAAATCATCTAGGGAGTCCAACTCATCTGACATGGCCTAAGTATCCCACGGAGTTGAATTAGCTTGAAACTAGATCAGACCGAGTGACTTTGCCTTCTCTACCGCTTGATCACGCCCATCTGCGGCGAGCTTTCGATAGACATTTTTTAAGTGAGTCTTCATCGTGTTATGAGAGATATGAAGGGATGCACCGATTGAGGTGATTGGTTTACCAGAATCAAGATGTCTGACTATCTCGATCTCTCGCTTAGTGAGCATTGGTTGTACACCTTGGGTCGAATCGATCTCCTGCATACGTGCGGCCACCTTTCGCGATATTTCTTCGTTGTAAAAAGTTGGAGTTCGCACCGCAACCTTGTGGAATAGGGGATATAGCTCCGTCTGACGGATAAAAACTGACTTTGCACCGACCTCAGCACCAACCTTAAGCGCCTGCATTAAGTAAGTGATCGCAAGCTCTTCATTGGTCTCATATGCATGCACTGTTTTGGAGAGGAATTTATAAATACGTTGGCGTGGAGTTCGCTCCGGCAATTCCTTATCACTTGATGGATTCCACTCTTTACCTTCAGCTCGAAGTATGTGAAGTTTAATTAACTCTGTCGAGCGGCCAGGGAGGGAGGTCTCAATGAGAATTTTCATCTTTTCAAGGTCACCAGAAATCAATTGCATAACAAGTTCAGCGCGATCAAGGATGGAGTGAAGCTGATTCTTTGAATGTATAAGAGATACCCTCTCCCGCGCTTCACGAAGCATCTGCACCGCTCCTTGTACATCGCCTCTCTGAGCAAGGGTTACGGAGACAAAAGATACGGCTAGGGAATGCCATACCCACTGCTGGTTTTGTATCGAGCTCTCAATCACATCATCGAAAACCTCATATGCTTTTTCAGCATCGGTGAACTCATAATGACAGCGGGCGAGAATGTATTTGATATCGAGAGGAGCCTGAAACGATGTCATTTCAAGGTCATTACTTAGTGTGAGCGCCATTCGCGATGATTCAAAGGCATCTTGGTAATACGACTGCTGGTAAGCACAGAGCGCCCTGACTGCAAGTTGATGAACATGACCTAACGGAGAAAATTTCCTTGCAAGAAGTTCTCTTGCTCTCTGATCTATCTCTTCCAGTTTTTCTACATCATCTATCGCAAAGTAATAGCCCGCTAGGCGACGAAGCACAAAGAGAGCATCCGTAAAGTCCGCATCACCGGCAAAAGCATCATTTGAAAATGCAGTTTCAGCGATGGCTTCAAAATCTTTAAACTGTCCATTCGAGAAGTTGATTGCCACATCGATCAATGAGACGAATCGGTCAATAAATGCTTCAAGTGCGGTTCCTCGTGATTGCAGAAGCATGCTCGCCTTTAGCGCCTCAGCTTTGTCAAACGATAAATTGGCTAAATGCCCACCGATCTCTACGGTCTTGCGCTGAATCTGACCCTGAACACTCTCATCTCCGGCATATTTCGCCCAGCGAAGTAGTTCATTTCCGCGTCCTGTGATCGCATAGACCCGAGCACCCATTCGAAATAGCTGTTCAAATCGGATGAAATCCTTGGATAAGAATGCGTGCTCGAGTGCTTTCGTAGCATTAAATTCGTTCTCAAAAAACAGAGACGCTAAGCGATGGTATTGAGTGCACTTCGACTCATCGCTGCTTAGTTCTTGATAAAGATACTCTCGAATCAGTGAATGTATTTTGTAGACTGGAATTACATCATTACTTTTGGAGAGCACTGTTCCATCGGAAGCAAAAGCATCGATTGTGCCCTGAGAAAAACTCTTTCCAAGGATTATTTGCGCCAACTCGGGAGTGAATTCTTCAACGGTAGATAGAGGCAGCAAAACAGTTTTGTCATTCGTAGGAAGGGAGCGCACGAATTCTGCTGCCACTAGCCGTAATGGATCGACAGAAGTGGAGATTTGCTTCGCGGTGAGTTTAAAGCCGACTCCCTTTGCCGCGCCTCTAATGATTAGTTGTACCGCGGCCGGCCACCCCTGTGTGCTTTCGAGAATTTCAAGGAGCTGCTTAGAGTGATCGCTTAACCCGCTAAGGGCGATCATTGTCATCATTTCATCGGAAGAAAATTTGAGTTCGTCTGGCCCAATATTGTGCAATTTTCCTGCTGGAGCCAACTCGAGTGATGATGCATGAGGTGTATCGCTACGAACTTGAATAAGATGTAAATTTCTGGGAAGAGATCTGATCATCTCATTAGCTACCGCAAAATCTTCAGCCTTCTTAGTTCGTCGATTATCAACTAAAAAAATATAGTCACCTTTAATTGTTTCAAGCTCCTTGCTAAATTTCGCAATGAGATCCATGGGTTTAATGCGGAGATCTGATGAAAACCATGGAGCAAAACCTGGAATTACATTTCGAACCGCTTGAATGACGTGAGAATTAAATTTTGGCGCAGTATCCTCATCAACCATCGTGTACCAAAAAGTGCGCCCCTCATTGCGTTGAGCAATTTCGGCGGCTAGCGACGTCTTGCCATAACCGAGTGGACCAACAATGAGAGTCGTTCCCGGTGCACTGGTATCGATGGAATCTACAAGAAGGGATCGCGAAATAAAGTTTGCGGGCAGACGTGGAGGTAGGGTGCGCGAGAGCATCACCCCATCGAGGAGTTCCGGTATGAGGTTATCGCCCGCGATCTTCTTAGTGGCCACACCTAAGGGTGACGCAAAGTAGGGGGTGAGGGAAGGCTGGGGTGAGAGTTTGAGGGGTGACGCTGGGGTGATTTATAGCGAGGCGAAGGCTTCATCGAGGACCCCAAGGGCTTCGATGAGTAGCTCATCGCTGATGACAAGCGGAGGCAAGAATCGAATGACGTTGCCATAGGTTCCCGCAGTCAGGATAAGTACGCCGTGCTGTTGGCAAAACTTGATCACACTGGCCATCGCTGCAGGATTTGGTTCCTTGCCTCCTGGAAGAACGATTTCAATCGCCTGCATAGCACCTCGGCCGCGAACATCACCAATAACTGAATATTTGGCTGCCATCGTGGATAAATGATTATTCAAAATTTGACCAATGTGGCGCGCGCGATCAACAAGTTTATCTTCGCGAATTGCTTCCATGGCTCCGAGTGCTGCAGCACATGCAATTGGGTTTCCACCGTAAGTTCCGCCGAGGCCACCAACATGTGATGAATCCATGATTTCTGCACGGGCTGTCACAGCAGCAAGCGGTAATCCGCCAGCGATTCCTTTAGCGGTAACAATCATGTCAGGCTCAACACCTTCATCTTCTACTGCAAAATAATTTCCTGTGCGAGCAAAGCCTGTCTGCACTTCATCTGCAATAAAGACTATGCCGTTCTTAGTTGCATACTCACTCAGTCCTGGAAGGAATCCTTTAGGCGGAACAATAAATCCACCTTCACCCTGAATTGGTTCGATAATCATCGCAGCAACGTTATGAACACCGATCTCTTTTTCGATCTTATGTGTGACATCTGCGAGCGCATCTGCAGTCATTGTCGAGACATCGCCGTTCCAGCGGTATGCATAAGGCATCGGCACTCGATAAATCTCACTTGCAAAGGGACCAAAACCATCTTTATATGGCATGTTCTTGGCCGTTAAAGCCATCGTTAAGTTTGTGCGTCCATGATATGCGTGTTCAAAAACAACGATCGCTGCACGCTTTGTATAGTGGCGTGCAATTTTGATTGCATTCTCAACTGCTTCTGCACCTGAATTCTGCAAGATCGATTTCTTCTTAAATGAACCTGGTGTGAGTTCATTGAGCGCTTCACAGACCTCGATATATCCCAGGTAAGGCGCTGTGGTGAAGTTGGTGTGAGTAAATGCTTGTACAGCTTCAGTGACTCGTGCGACAACGCGAGGATTAGCATTTCCTACAGTAACTACGCCAATTCCTGAACCTAGATCAATAATTCGATTGCCATCGACATCTTCCATAATCGCGCCTTCTGCACGTGCGATGATTGCTGGAAAGGCCATTCCTAACCCTGCCGAAACTGCTTCTTTGCGTCGAGCCAAAATCTCTGCCGATTTAGGGCCAGGGATTTCCGTAGCAATATGACGTGATTGAGGGAGCAAATCCTGTGCAAAAAGGCCTGTAGTCATGGGTAAATCATAGAGCCTTGGAGAAAGTTGGCCGCTCGAGAAGTTAGGCTTTGCCACATGAGTACAGGTGATCTTCGAAACATCGCACCACTACTCGATGCTTACCTCTCCTACTTTGAGCACAACCGGAGCCCATTTACGATACCTGGACATAAGCAGAAAGCATCTCGTCTGGATTCGGGTTTAGGTGCGGTGGTCGATACAGATATTCCTCTCTATGGTGGGTTAGATGAAATAAAGCTCACGAATAAAGTTCTAGCCCAGGCCGAAATGCTTGCCGCCGATTTATGGGGTGCCGATTTTGCACGTTTTTCTACAGGTGGGTCAACTCATGCCAATCAAGCAATCATCCTTGCATTAGGTAAACCTGGAGATAAGGTCGCCCTCAGCCGAACTGCACATCGTTCAGTGCTAAGCGCCCTCGTTCTTGCAGGGCTTGAACCAATCTGGCTCTCTCCCGAAATTGATAGCGCGACAGGAGTTCCCCTTGGAATTCCTGTCTCTGAACTCAAGAGAGTTCTTCCCGACAAACCAGTGGCACTATTACTGACAGAACCTGGATATCTAGGAACGCTCTCAGATATTGGCTCTCTTGTAGAAATGGCACATGCTCATGAGATTCCAGTCATTATCGATGCTGCATGGGGTGGACACTTTGGTTTTCACCAAGACTTACCTGCACATGTACTTGCGATGGGTGCTGATGCACTCATTACTAGTGTGCACAAAGCGCTACCGGGGTATAGCGCCTCTGCGCTCTTGCTTGCACAAACAAAGTATTTAGATCCAGTACGTCTTGAGCAAAGTTTTGAGACAACACATACAACATCTCCTGCAGGCGCGCCTCTTGCATCTATTGATGCAACTCGAGCACTTCTGCAAACTCGTGGACCAGAATTGTTAGGCGCGCTCCTTAAAAACGTTGCATATTTTAAAGATCGAGTTCAAAGTCATTTCTCGCTACCAATTTTTCTCAACCCTGCTGACTTTCCTGCAGGTCGCTTCGACCCTTCAAAGATTGTCTTGCGCGCCAATCAGCTTGGTGCATCCGGTATCACAATTGAAAAATCACTTGGAGATAGAGGAATACGAGTTGAGATGGCCGATCAAGACACGGTTGTTTTTCTTGCAACCCTTGCAGATGTCCATCAAGATTTCGTTGAACTTGCAGATGCATTGATTGATGTGGGTCAATCTCTGCAAAGCCAGCCACGTCCCAGCGCCACCGCGTTAAGTTGGTCTGTCGTCCCGCAAGTGGGCATCTCGATGCGAGAGGCATACTTTGCAACTACAGAGATGGTGAGCGCTGCCGATGCAATCGGTCGAGTGAGTGCAGATCTGATTGCACCTTATCCCCCAGGCGTTGCAGTAATCGCACCAGGTGAAATCTTGACTGAAAAAATTGTGCAAGGTCTATCGGTCTCTCAAAAAGCCGGAGTGAGAATCGCTTATGCGACAGATATAACTCTTGGAAAGTTCCGCGTCGTTATAGATTGATTTACGTCGTGCGGTGAACTTTATGATTTGACGCTTGCGCCACTGGTCGTATCACCATGGAATCCACATTGAAATGCTGTGGCAGCATCACACTCCACCTAATTGCTTCTGCAACATCCTCTGCTGTGAGTGGCTCTTCGACGCCTTCATACACTTTTGCCGCACGTTCACTATCTCCACTAAATCTCACCTTTGCAAACTCTTCTGTCTTGACCATGCCTGGTGCGATCTCAGTAATTCGAATCGGTAATCCATTAAGTTCTAACCGCAGAGTACGCGCAAGTGATGTCTCGGCATGTTTTGCAGCAACATAGCTCCCGCCATTTTCATAGGCAGCATGTCCAGCCGTAGAAGAGATAATCACAATATGGCCGTGATCTTGCATTAGAGGAGCAAAGGCCTTGACCATTCTGACAGTGCCAACAACATTGAGATCATATGTTTTTCGCCAGATTTCTGGATCAGAATCTAAAACAGAAGAGGCATCAAAGGCTCCACCTGCACAGTTGATTAAAACGCTCACTTTGCGATCTGCGCAATCAAGTACAAGCTGTTCTACACTTTTCTGATCAGTAATATCTAGATGATGCGCTGTAATCGCACTATTTTCTTTTGCTAATGATTCAAGGCGATCAACTCTTCGTGCACATGCAATCACATCAAATCCAGAATCGGCCATCGCTCGCACGGTTGCAGCCCCGATACCGCTGCTTGCGCCAGTAATAATCGCGCAATTTCGCACAGTCATTAAGTGACTCGAAACCAAACGGTCGTCGCTGCAGGCAGAAGAAAGCCATCGAGTGGGGCTGAAGAATGGAGAATCTCTTTAGCCTCAAAAGCGTGAGAGTGTGCACGGAAGTTGATCATGCAATTCCATCCTCCCGGACGAGAAAAGTGAAGTACTTCTTTGTTTTTAGTTTCATGCCACATCAACAACTCTTCACTTTGCAACTCTTTACGAAGAGCAAGTGCTTTGCGGTAAATTTCAAGGGGGGTGCCGTTAACGCCATCTTGTGTGGCCACATTGACTGTAGAAAACCATGATGGTTGTGGAAGATGTGAGCCGCCCGTGCCAAATCCATATGAAGTTCCGGATGCGCTCCACGGTAGGGGAACTCGACAACCATCTCTGCCCTTTTCAGTAAAGAGATTTCCTGCATACGCCGGATCTTGTATTTGATCATGGGGAATATCTGTAACCTCGTGAAGACCTAACTCTTCGCCTTGATACATGTATGTGCAACCAGGCAGGGCGAGAATAAACATTGTTGCTGCAAGAGCGGCGCGAGTGCCAACCTCGCGATCGAGTGGATGTGTAAGCCCATCGGCTAAGAGCCACTTCTTCTCATTGACGACAGGATGTAAACCATATCGAGTGGCATGGCGAATTTTGTCATGATTAGAAAGCACCCATGTTGATGATGAATGATTTTTATCTGCAATCTCAAGTGACTTCTGCACCGTATCTTTGTAATCAACTGGATCAAATTTTGCATCAAGAAAAGCGAAGTTAAATGCTTGGCCAAGGGTTTTATCACTTGCGTAGAGCGGCATTCTCTCGATTGGTACGTTAGCCTCGGCAACTGCTACACGAGGTGGGTCGTACTCGTTAAAGACCTTGCGCCACTCTTTATACACTTCAAATAGCTCTGTTCGATCAAAGAGAACACCCTTGCCATCTAGTTGTGGATTTTCATAACCAAGCGTTGCTTGACTACGAAGTGGCTCAGAGAGATCTTTCTTCATCGCATGAGCAACATCAACGCGGAATCCATCTACTCCACGATCTGCCCAAAAGCGAAGAGTGTGAATGAAATCTGCTTCCACCTCAGGGTTATCCCAGTTCAAATCTGGTTGCTCTGGCGCAAAGAGATGGCAGTACCACTGACCGGGTTTTCCATCTCTTTCAGTAACACGAGTCCAAGCAGATGGTGCAAAGTGTGAAGGCCAATCTGATGGTGGAAGTTCACCATTTTTACCTTTTCCATCTCTAAAAATATAGCGTGCACGTTCTGGAGATCCAGGATCAGAGTTGAGGGCATCAACAAACCACTGGTGTCGATTAGATGAGTGATTTGGAACAATATCTACGAAAACGCGAATTCCAACTTTGTGAAGGGCTAACAGCATTTCATCGAAATCTTCCAGAGTTCCGAGTTTGGGGTCTACATTTCGATAATCATCAACATCGTATCCACCATCTGCCAGGGCTGATGGATAGAAAGGGCTGAGCCAGACTGCATCGAGTGAGAGTGATTTTAAGTAATTAACTTCTGATGTAATTCCTTTGAGATCGCCGATTCCATCGCCATTTGAATCCTTAAAACTACGTGGATAAATCTGATAGACCGCTGCCTGTCTCCACCAATTAGCATCTTTAGACAAGCTCATCTCAGCACAACCCCCATTAATTTCGACCAATACTAGTCGTTCTTGAGCTCCAAGAGCTTAATCGCTGCAACCGCACTATCAAATCCCTTATCTTCAACACTTTCAGGACGCCCACATCGCGCAATTGCTTGATCAAGGGAGTCGCACATCAACACACCAAAGCCGATTGGTCGGCTAAATTTTAGCGATACATCGAGAACTCCTTGGGTTACACCCTGGCAAACATAATCAAAATGAGGTGTATCGCCTTTCAGCACTAGCCCCACAGCAACTACAGCGTCGCACCCTTCTTCAAAGGCAAACTGTGCAGCGAGTGGGATTTCAAAAGAGCCAGGTACATATGTGGTTATGATATCTGTGATTCCTGCACTTTGTAAGGCGCGCTTTGCGCCAGCGATAAGGTCGTTACATATATCGACGTGCCAACTTGAAGAGATGATTGCAACGCGAACTTGTGGCAACTGTGGCAGCACAATTTTTGGGGCATTTCCTGACATATCTATCTCCCTAGCCTTTGGTGACCCAGTTTGGTCGCCTTCGTATCAAGATACTTTTGATTAAATCTATTCGCCTGTATATCAAGACTCTTCACTGTTGTTTTAATGCCAGCATCTACCAACGCAGCAATCTTCTCAGGATTATTTGTCATGACAGTAACATCGCTTAATCCGAGCCCCTTGATAATTTCAATGGCATCAAACCACTCGCGAGAATCCACTTGGTGGCCCAGTGCAAGATTGGCATCGACGGTGTCAAGGCCTTCATCCTGCAAGCGGTAAGCCTTTAACTTCTCTGATAAGCCAATCCCACGACCTTCGTGATTACGTAGGTAGATGACATAACCCGAACCCTGTTCGACAATTGCCTGCTTTGCTAGCTCTAATTGGTCTCCACAATCACATCGCTGCGAGCGGAGAACGTCACCAGTGAAGCACTCTGAGTGAATCCGAATGTAGGTTGGGGTTGATTTGATTTCAGGGTTGAGTGCAAGAATTACATGGTCACGTTGGCGCAGAGCCGAGTGCGCTGCGATCTTCCACATCTGGCCATCAATAGGTAGGTCAGCCCACACTAAATCAAAAAGTGCTGGTTCGGTCGCTGTGAAGTTCTCGCTGTAATAGAGAGCCAAATCTGCAATTGCAATTATTGGAATCTGATGTTCTGCGGCAAATGCTTCAAGGCTGGCACCTCGCGCCATAGACCCATCTAAATTCACAATCTCAGAGAGAAGTGTGTGTTCTGAAGAGCCACTGAGTTGTGACAGTGCGATTCCTGCTTCAGTATGACCTTGCCGACCACGCAGAACGTCGTGGTGTGCCACGAGAGGATATATGTGGCCTGGTCTAATCAGATCTCGAGGCGTCGTTGAAGAGTTACTGAGTGCGTTAATTGTTCGAGCGCGCTCTATTGCACTTACCCCTGTTGTGATGCCCGGTGCGTAATCAACAGCAACAGTGAATGCAGTTCTGCGTTCATCTTCATTATTTTCAACCATTAATGGAAGGGCAAGCTCACGTGCTCGTGATTGAGTGAGGGCAACGCAGAGGATTCCAGTTGTATATCTGACCATAAATGCGACTTTTTCTGGGGTTGCTTTATCTGCCAAGAGCATGAGATCGCCTTCATTTTCGCGATCAAGATCATCTACAACAATAATGAACTCACCGCTTGCATATCGCTTGAGTGCCTCAGGAATCGAAATCAACGGGGTGCTCATCGCTTCTCCATTAATCGCTCAACGTACTTAGCCAGTACATCTACCTCAATATTGAGAGGATCGCCGACCTTCTTTACTGAGAGATTTGTTTTCGCAAGCGTTGCCGGAATGAGCCACACTGTTACTTCATTGCTCTCATCATTGACCTGACCTACCGTCAGCGAAACACCTTCGATACAGATCGAGCCTTGTGCTACAACATATTTCATTAAAGATCCGTGCAACTTCACTGTGAACTCTTGCCACTTTTGGCCATCAACAATTGAAATAACTTGTGCAACACCATCGACATGGCCCTGCACCATATGCCCACCCATTCGATGTGACAAGGTTGCGGCTAACTCCAGATTCACTCGATCGCCCTTTTTGTACGATCCGAGAGAGGTTAATGAAAGGGTCTGAACCATCACATCTGCCGTGAAGGTATCCCCTTGAACTGCAGTAGCCGTGAGGCAGACACCATTTACCGCAATTGAATCACCGAGAGATATTCCTGCCACTGTATCTGGGGCGCTAATTACAAGCACTGCGCTCTCTTTACCTAAGGTAATCGATGCAATAGTTCCCACTTCGGTAATAAGTCCTGTAAACACCTTAGCCACCCACCCTCGCCAGCACATAATGTGATTTTGTATCTAGGCCGATTGATGTATGGCTCAAAAGTTCAGAGTGAGCAAGCAGAGCCTGCTCGTCATTAAAGAGTTGAACACCTTCTGCATCTAGGGAATGAGGTGAGCGATAGATAATGAGCTCATCTATATGTCCAGCGTGTAAAAGTGCATTACCCAATCTCGGTCCACACTCTAGAAGCACCTGGTTATATCCATATGAAGACAATTCAGTCATGACTTCCCGCAAATCCTGACTCTTGATAAATCGAGTGAGCGCATGAGATCCATGAAGATTGAAGTCTTGTGGAATATCGCGCAATCCGACAACAATTCGGTCTGGGTTATTCCCATTTTTAGCTGTGCGGGGAATCAAGTGTGGGTTATCAGCAAGAGCGGTTCCAGTTCCGATAAGGATGGCATCAGATTGCTCCCTCAATATTTGAACATCTGCTCGAGATTCCTCCGATGTGACCCATGTAGGAGATCCATTACCGAGAGCAATTTTTCCATCTGCTGAAACTGCAACTTTCCAGATCATCCGAGGGCGACCTGTATCAATCTTGTACAACCAGCTTCGGTTTGAAAATCGAACTTCCGCACCAAGGACTTCAAGGTCCACGTCAATACCTGCAGCCCGAAGCTTTTCTACTCCACCACCTGCGGTTTGATTGGGATCTCTGGTGGAGATAACAACGCGAGAAAATTCAGCATCGATGATTGCCTTGGTACACGGAGGTGTACTTCCAAAGTGATTGCATGGCTCGAGAGTCACATAGATCGTCGCACCTTTAAGAGGCTCGCTTGCGCTCTTGATCGCAACAATTTCAGCGTGATCTAAAGAAGTGTGACGCTGATGGAAGCCCTCTCCAATTATCTGACCAATGGCATTTGTAATAACTGCGCCAACAATTGGATTTGGATATGTCTTTCCATATCCTTTTTGGGATAGCGAAAGAGCACGTTGCATGAGTTCGTTTGC
>JBIJAL010000113.1:0-2706 GCA_044345775.1 Candidatus Planktophila sp. | reverse complement strand
AAGGTACCTGGTGTGATGGCTCCCTTTGCATCTTGGGTAGCGCCTTCACTTCGTGGAAAGAATTCATACCAGGCACCGACAAGAGCTCGATCACGATCTGCACGAATAGGAATTCGGTGTGAGGTGGATTGAAGCCGGCGAAGAGGGCTATCTGAGAAGTACCGCTTTATCGCTTCACTTGAAGCAACTGAGAAACGATTGGCAGGTGCGAGTTTTGAATCGGCTAACGCCTTTATTGCAGGTGCGAGAATTTTCTTAGCCGATGGGTCTTCTTCCAGCGCAGATTCAAAGAGAGATAACCCAGTGAGGCAACACAATTGTGCATCAATATCTGCCGGAATTTTGATTTCGCATTCATGTATCCACGTTGCAAATGGATCATCAAATGACTCGATGGCATAGTGAAAATCACCACGAGAAGGAATTCGAAGAAGGGCGGTGAATCGATGTGCTCCTGGATAATCCTCACGCATGCGCGTTCGAGAGATTTCTACACCTTCGTGGTTATAGAGCAGAACATCGCCACCGAGTGCGTCATGCCCCTCGCGAAAAATGGTTGCACTGATTTCAATTTCTTCACCAGCAATTGCCTTAACAGGAACAAACTCGCCACCAAAGAAGACCGAAGGAGAGATCTCTGTGATGGGGAGTCGATTTATCACGGGGTATGTAGCTGACTAATCAGCCAGAGCCTTCAGTGTTGCCCGGATCGGCGGCAGAGATATCATCGAGGCGATACTTTGTCAGCGCCTCTTGCACAACTGAATCTTTTACCTCACCAGATTTTGCTAGCTGAGCAAGAGTGGTAACCACGATGGATTCCGCGTCAACTTTAAAGTGACGGCGTAGCGCACCTCGTGTATCTGAAAGTCCAAAACCATCGGTTCCAAGTGAGACAAACTCTTGTTCAACCCAAGGAGCGATCTGATCCTGAACAGAGCGCATGTAATCACTCACAGCGACAACTGGACCTGATGCACCCTTCAGGCGATCAGTGATGTAAGCGCTTCGCTTGGAAGAAGGATGCAGCATGTTGTGTCGATCAACCGAGAGTCCATCGCGACGCAATTCATTCCATGACGTCACTGACCACACATCGGCGCTGACTCCCCAATCCTTCTGGAGTAATTCCTGTGCTTTGAGCGCCCAGTTGACTGCAACACCTGATGCCAAGAGCTGGGCATTCTTCTTGCGTTGACGCTCACCAGAGCGGAAGAGGTAGATACCCTTTAAGAGACCTGCAACATCGAGATTTGCTGGCTCTTCCGGGTGAAGGTATGGCTCGTTATATACGGTGATGTAATAGTAGATATTCTCGCTATTTTCTCCATACATGCGACGAAGACCATCTTTAAAGATATGTCCGACTTCATATGCAAATGCTGGGTCATAGGAGACAACGGCAGGGTTTGTTGAAGCCAGAAGATGTGAATGTCCATCTTCATGTTGCAAGCCTTCACCATTGAGCGTGGTGCGCCCAGCAGTTGCTCCCATAACAAATCCGCGTGCCAATTGATCGGCGGCGGCCCAGAACGCGTCCCCTGTGCGTTGAAAACCAAACATTGAATAGAAGATGTAGATCGGAATCATCGGCTCATCGTGTGTTGAATACGAAGTTCCGACTGCGGTAAATGAAGCGGTAGATCCTGCCTCATTAATACCTTCGTGCAAGATCACACCAGATGTAGATTCCTTATATGAAAGCATCAATTCACGATCAACAGCAGTGTATTTCTGACCATGTGGTGAGTAAATCTTTAGGGTTGGAAAGAGTGAATCCATTCCAAAGGTGCGTGCTTCATCAGGAATAATTGGAACAATTCGTGCACCTAGCCCTGGATCTTTGACGAGATCTTTAAGCATACGAACAAAGGCCATTGTTGTTGCAATCTCTTGTTGGCCTGATCCACGCTTAACACTCTCGTAGACAGAATCTGCCGGCATCGCCAATGGCTTTGAAACAGAACGACGGCGAGGAATTGATCCGCCGAGTGCTGCTCGACGCTCAGCTAAGTACTTAGCCTCTTCTGAATCTGGTGCCGGCTTGTAATAGGCAGGTGTGTATTTATCGAGCTTGTCATCTGCAAGTGGAATACCAAGTCGATCACGGAATGTCACGATATCTTCAAGTGACATCTTCTTCATTTGATGTGTTGAGTTACGTCCCTCGAAGGTAGAGCCAAGTGTCCAACCCTTGACCGTCTTCGCCAGAATGACAGTTGGCTTTCCATTAGGTTCCATTGCAGCGGTGTATGCAGCAAAGAGCTTGCGATAATCATGGCCACCACGCTTGAGTCCCCAGATCTGATCGTTAGACCAATCTGCAACCATTGCCGCCGTTCGTGGATCGCGACCAAAGAACTGTTCACGGACGTAAGCGCCAGATTCAGCCTTAAATGTTTGATAGTCACCATCAAGAGTTGAATTCATGAGATTAACAAGCGCGCCTTCACGATCTTGTGCCAGCAGTGGATCCCATTCGCGACCCCATACAACCTTGATTACATTCCAGCCCGCTCCGATAAATGTTGATTCAAGCTCCTGAATGATTTTTCCATTGCCACGAACTGGGCCATCAAGACGTTGCAAATTACAGTTAACAACAAAGGTGAGATTATCTAAATTCTCACGTGAAGCGAGGCCGATTGCACCGAGAGTATCAACCTCATCGACTTCACCGTCTCCAAGAAATGCCCATACATGCTG
>JBIJAL010000041.1:0-9462 GCA_044345775.1 Candidatus Planktophila sp. | reverse complement strand
GGTGTGTGAGAAATCCTCAAACACGGTCTTCCTCTTGCGCCAGCGATACCGAGCAAAGCACTACTGCCATGAAACGGGTCCTGATTAAGCGTCCGACTAGGCACAAGTCTAACCCTATTTTTGCCTGTACCAATACCTCACCTTTACCTTTTTCCACGCTCGTGCCACCATATATCTACTAGCTCAGGTGTTACTGCGGGGATAGGTGTTGCGGATCGGGGAAGGTCGCGCAAATCCACCCAATCGCGTGCCTTGCTAGGAGTTTCTTATGGAAGCAATCGCTTCTTCTCGTGGCAGGTCCACATCGCATGTGACCGGCTTTCTTGTTATTCATAGCGCACCCGCTGCCCTGCGTCCGCATATTGAGTGGGGTCTGCAATCAATTCTTGGGGATTGGGTTGCGTTGGAGTGGAAGGGTCAGCCGAAGGCGGCAGGAACGTTTCGCACATCACTTGAATTTCGTGATCGCAGAGGCATCGCAGCAAAGATAACTACCGCGCTGAAAGCATGGCACTACCTGCGCTTTGAAGTTCGCGAGGAGAGTGAGATCGGCGGAGAGTTCTTTAGATTCGTCCCTGAACTTGGACTGCACCGCAGCACCATTAATGAGTTTGGATCTATCTCCGTTTCAGAAGAACTGCTCATTCAAAGTTTGAAAAAAAGTTTCGATGAGGATTCCTTGCGTGAGGAAGTTGAGAGACTCTTGGGAACCACCTGGGAACTAGCACTCGAACCTTTCCGTGGGGTGGAGTTCGAAGAGGCAATTGCACTTCGGGCGATATAAAAAGCAATATAATGTATCCATGAGCACATTTAATTCTGGCGAAAAGTCCCGTTCGATTACAATTATTGCAGCATCACTTATTATGGCTCTTGCCGTTGGTGGCGGACTCGTCAGAGTTGGCGCGGGTTTTGCAGCGCGTACTGATAATGGAATTACTGTGACTGGCTCGGCCAAGACAACTGCAACCGCAGATAATGTTGTCTGGACACTTAATGTTGCTCTCTCTAGTGCACTAGTAGCCGATGCTGTCAAAAAAGTTGGCGCAGATGTTGACGCAGTCACCGAATACCTTACAAAGGGAGGAATCTCAAAAGATTCCCTAATCCTAGGCTCTGTATCAACGTATGCGAATGAAGAGTGGCAGAACGGAAACAATACCGGTCGCATTCTTTCATATCGCGCTTCACGAGATATCACAGTGCGTACAAGTGATGTGCAACTCGTTTACACACTGTCTCAAGGAATTGGATCGCTTTTGCAAACTGGTGTCAATGTGAATAACTATGGACCTCAGTACTACATCTCGACTCTGCCAGATCTTCGCCCACAACTTCTTGAAGAGGCGATGCTCGATGCAAAGACTCGCGCCGTTGCAATCACTAAAGCAGTCGGTGGAAGTGTTGGCGCGGTCCAGAGCGTGAGAAGCGGTGTTTTCCAGGTAACTACACCTGATTCAACAATGGTCTCTGATGGCGGAGCATATGACACATCGACAATTGAAAAGACAGTGACATCGACTGTTTCTGTCACATTTGCTGTATCAAAGTAGAGAGTAAGAAGTAGATTTAAATGCTGGCAAATGCTAGTACGACGTTGTGACCACCAAATCCAAATGAGTCATTGAGTGCTGCAATCTGTCCTGCAGGCAGCACGCGCGCCTTATTTTGAACTACATCAATGGTTACCGCTGGATCGAGATTTTCGATATTAATTGTTGGCGGTGCAAGTCTTTCTTGCAAGGCCTTGACGATAAATACAGATTCGATTGCACCCGCCCCACCAAGTAAATGGCCGGTCATAGATTTTGTTGCAGATACTGCAACATGATCAGCATCAACCCCCAGCGCTAAGCGAAGTGCGTGTGCTTCTGCTACATCTCCTGCAGGAGTTGACGTGGCGTGAGCATTCAAATGGACGATGTCCTTGGTTGAAAGATTTGCATCAGCTAATGCGAATTTAATTGCCCGCTGCACTCCAGCACCGTCAGGGTCAGGGGCGGCAATGTGATAACCATCTGAACTCAAGCCCTGACCGACGAGTTCGCAGTAGATTTTTGCCCCACGCGCCTTGGCATGCTCGTACTCTTCGAGAATCAGTATTCCGCCACCTTCCCCAAGGACAAAGCCGTCGCGATCGCGATCATAGGGACGAGATGCGCGCTCAGGTGAATCATTACGAGTAGATAGCGCTTTCATCGCTGCAAAACCAGCCATGGGTAGTTGATGGATAGCTGCTTCAACTCCGCCACTGACAATTACATCAGCGCGATTACTGCGAATCATTTCAAGTGCGTACCCAATTGCTTCAGCACCTGATGCACATGCACTCACTGGTGTGTGCACACCAGCTTTTGCCTGAAGTTCTAAACCGACATTTGCCGCAGGGCCATTGGGCATCAACATCGGAACGGTGTGAGGACTTACTCCTCGCGCACCCTTCTCTTTGAGGTTATCGTATTGATCTAACAGCGTGATTACACCACCGATACCGGATGCGATCACCACACCTAGACGCTCTTTCTCTACATCAGGTGAACCCGCATCTTTCCACGCTTCACGGGAAGCGATCAGTGCAAACTGTTCAGAGCGATCAAGGCGGCGCATCTCTACTCGCTCCATCTGATCGGCTGGTTCAGTGTGAACGCGCGCTGCAAAATGCACTGGTAATAGCTCTCGCCATTCTTCGGTGAGAAGGCGTACGCCACTTTTACCTGCAATCAGAGCGCTCCATGTCGAGTCAACGTCAGAGCCCAGGGGAGTTGTTGCCCCAAGCCCTGTGACTACAACACGACGCTTCATGGCGAAAAGTTTCTATTTCGCGAGAATTTACTTAGCTGCGTTAACGATGAAGTTCACTGCATCGCCAACTGTTGCTAGATCTGTAACAGCCTCATCAGGGATCTTCACACCAAAGCGCTCTTCTGCTGCTACGACAACTTCGACCATGCTCAGTGAGTCAACATCAAGGTCATCTGTAAAGTTCTTATCAAGTTCGATCTGTGATGCTGAGACTCCAGCAACTTCTTCCACGATCTCTTTAAGTCCAGCAAGTACATCAGCCGGTGATAGCGCCATTGTTATTTCCCTTTTCTTCTCTATGTTTCAGGTGGATATTCTCTCTGATTCCCTGCCTTACTATCGAGTAATTGCGGGGGTTAAGGTAAAAATTTTATGGTTTAGATGGCAGTTCGACAACCTGTCCCGCATAAACCAGCCCCGCACCATATCCAATAATAAGGGCAGTCTTGCCATGTAATTCTGGGCGTGCTTTAAGAAGAGCATCCATCGCAAGAGGGATGGAAGCAGCAGATGTATTTCCATTGACGCGAATATCATCTGCAATCACAGTAGTTGCTGGCAGCTTCATCTCTTTTGCCATGGTTTCGATGATACGCATATTTGCTTGATGCGGAATAAACACATCAATATCGTTGACGGTGAGACCCGCCTTATCAATTGCCTCGAGCGCTGCTTTGCTCACTGCATAGACGGCCCATCTGAAAACCTTCTGACCTTCTTGTGAAATATTTGGCCAATCAACATCGCCAACACTCTTCTGTTCTGCATTTCGCATCTGTGTCCATGGTGGATCCATCGTAATTGCATCTCGGTTCTGCGCATCTGAGCCCCATGCAACAGGTCCGATCCCTGGTGTATCCGATTGCCCAATGACAACAGCGCCTGCACCATCGGCAAAGATAAATGCTGTAGCGCGATCATCTGGATCGGTAAAGTCCGAGAGTTTCTCAACTCCGATAACTAGTACATTTCTTGATGTCCCAGCAAAGATAAAGTCGTGCGCCATGGCAACTCCATAGCTAAAGCCGGCACATGCCGCACTCAGATCAAAGGCTGCTGCAGTGGGATTTCCGAGACGCTCAATAATGGCGGTGGAAGCACTCGGTGCTTGATGTGGAAATGTGATAGTTGCAACAATTACTGTGTCGATATCAGCAACAGTTATCCCTGCTCGCTCAATGGCAGTTTGCGCTGCCCAACAAGCCATATCGACAACCGACTCATCATCTCCGGCAAAGCGACGAGATTCTATTCCGGTGCGTTGTTGAATCCACTCGTCACTTGATTCAATACGATCGACTATCTCTGAGTTCATCACCAAATGCTTAGGGCGATAAGAGCCCACCGAAAGAATGCGTGAATGCGAACCTGTCTTTACTGTGATGGCCATCAGTTACCCCTTTACTCTTGCAAATTCTCGTGCATCTTCTAGATCATCTGGTGATTTGAGCGAATAGGTTGTAATCCCCGGCGCACCCCGTTTAAGCAATCCAGCGAGCGTTCCAGCTGGTGCCACCTCGATCGCGCGCGTGACACCGATTGATTCCATAGATGACATACATAGATCCCAGCGCACGGGGCTAGCGATCTGTTCAATAATTCGATTCAAAATTCTCTCTCCTGAAAGGAGCACCATTCCATCTTTATTTGAGAGTAGCCCCACCTGTGAATCTTTCACCGGGATGCCTGTGGCAAATGATTTAAAACTTTCCATAGCAGGTTTCATAAACTCGGTATGAAATGCACCAGAGACTTGCAAGGCACGCACTCGAGCGCCTTCGGGTGCCAATGTTGCTAGTGCGCGCAGGTCACCGGCAGCAACAATTTGTCCACCTCCATTGTCATTTGCAGCAACAAGCCCAGCATCTTCAATTGCTCGAAGAACATCTTCCCGATTTCCACCGAGTACTGCGCTCATCCCGGATTGGCTATCGAGGGCGGCCTTTGCCATTTCAATACCCCGAGTACGCACAAGACGCAACGCATCAATCTCTGAAAAAACACCAGCGATAGCTGCAACGGTAATTTCACCGACTGAATGGCCGGCCATGAAAGAGATGTGATCATCTGCATCAAGAGCACGTGCGCTGAGTAACCCAGCGGCGACAATTAGTGGTTGAGCATTGGCGGTATCGCGAATCTCTTCGGCGTCAGCTTCTGTTCCAAGGTATATCAGGTCAAGATCAATCGCATCTGACCATGTGGCAAGAAGTTGACGAGTGCCAGCATCTACAATCCATGGAGATAGTAATCCTGGAGTTTGAGAACCTTGACCTGGGGCTAGAAGTGCGAGCACTCACAAATCTTATTTGATGAAGGTAATTACTACCTAGTACTACGCGTAACGAGCCACACCTGTGCGCTATGGGCTTGCACACTGGCTGATGTACCAGGGAGAGAAATTGTTGGTTCATGTTCTGCTGTGACGTGCGCAGCATCGAAGACACATCTGAACGAATCTCCCCATTGCTCGTCAGGGAAAGTAAATGTTGTATTGGACGTTGAAGAGTTGAGAAATAAGAGGAGGCCACGATGTGATCCCGCATCAATGAAAACTGCAAGTGATCTATTCTCACCATCAGCCCAATGTGCATCTGTCATTTCATGCCCAGCCAAACTAAACCAAGCGATATCTTTACGTTGCGTTCCTTGATCAAAAGTTCCTGTGAAAAACTCGGAGGCGACATCTGCCAAATATGTGTTTCGTATACTTGCCAGCATCTCAACTGCATCACGAATATCTTTACTTTGAGCATCAAGATTCCAATTCATCGCCCAGCCGCCACCAAAAGTTTCAGGAGAATCTGAAATTGATGGTGACATCTGTGAAGGCATGGAATACGCGTTATTGGAGCCCATCTGAGATCGACTGACTTCATCACCCATTGTGATCATCGGAACACCGGAAGAGAGTAAGAGCGTGGCAAGCATTGATTTTTGAAGGCTCTGCCGAGTAGAAAGAATTGCTGGATCATCAGTTGATCCTTCAGCCCCGGCGTTCCACGAACGGTTCTCGTGTGAGCCGTCACGATTTTCTTCCCCGTTAGCAAAATTATTTTTTTGAGAATAGGAAACAAGATCATTGAGGGTAAATCCGTCATGAGCGGTAATGAAGTTTATTGATGATGTGGGCCCACGATAATAGAAGATGTCACTTGAGCCACTGATGCGAGAGGCAATATCGGCAACACCTTCGCCATATCCGCGCGCAATATCTTCAAGCCAGAACTGACGTACGGCATCTCGATAGGCATCGTTCCATTCGCGAAATGGATGTGGAAAGTCACCTAGTGAGTAGCGAGAAATATCCCAAGGCTCTGCAATCATTTTGAAATTACGTAAGACTGAGTCAGATTCTATGGCGGACATGAGCGATGAGTTAAAGGCCGAGTTACTCGTATACAAGGCTGTAGCAAGATCGAATCGGAACCCATCGACACCTATCACTTCAATCCACCAGCGAAGTGAGTCAACAATGAAACGAACATTGTATGGATTACTAGAAGCGAATGTGTTTCCACAGCCAGTGACATCAACATAGTTACCAGCTCCGTCGTGACGATAGTACGCCTGGTTATCTATGCCCTTAAAGGAGAGAGTGGGGCCACCTACGCCACCTTCGGCAGTGTGGTTATAGACCACATCAAGAATTACTTCAATGCCAGCGTTGTGAAGT
Source organism: Candidatus Planktophila sp. (assembly GCA_044345775.1). Lineage (GTDB taxonomy): Bacteria > Actinomycetota > Actinomycetes > Nanopelagicales > Nanopelagicaceae > Planktophila. The sequence goes on along the minus strand of JBIJAL010000041.1, from coordinate 2,984 downwards.
TGATCGACCGCCCACTGTAATTCGGCGACAGGATTATCGGTCGATGCATATTCACTGTGAGGTGCGCTAAATGCAATGGGGTTATAGCCCCAATGATTTTTACGACCACGAGCCCATAACGCTGGTTCACTGGCATATGAGTGAATCGGTAAAAGTTCCAGCGCGGTAACACCGATTGACTTTAAATGTGCGATCGTGCTGGGATGGCCTAGCCCTTTATAGGTACCTCGTTCATGCTCTGGGATTTCGGAATTCTTTGCAGTCAGTCCTTGAACGTGTGCCTCATAAATAATTGTCTTAGCCCATGAAGTAAGAGGGCGATGAATCTCGCGAAGAGAAAAATCAGTAACAACTGAGAGTGGAACAAATGGCGCACTATCGCGATCATCGCGAAGCGTGAGATCCCCATTCCCTAATCCATCACTGGCAACATGGCCGTAGATTTCCGGCACATATGAGAGCGTGCCATCGAGTGAGTGCGCGTATGGATCAATCAGCAACTTTGCCGCATTAGATCGCATCCCTTGTTCGGGCGCCCATGGGCCGTAGATGCGGTAGCCATATCGTTGACCGCTGCGCACCCCGGCAAGATAGCCATGCCAGATGGGACCATTGCGGTGCGAAAGAGCGAATCGAGTTTCAACCAATTTCCCATTGATCTCATTAAAGAGGCAGAGTTCGACCGCGTCAGCAGCGTTGCTCCAGACCGCGAAGTTTGTTCCACCTTCTGTGACGGTAGCCCCAAGGGTGCGGGGATCTGCAGGCAACATGAGGGGTATCTTGCCCTGTTTTCAGATTGTGAATCGCCCTACTGATCAGTAACCTTTGGCTCATGAAGATTGCCGTCTGTGTAAAACAAGTTCCAGATTCCTGGGCTGAGAAGAAGATGATTGGCTCACGTCTTGATCGTGAAGGTGTTGATGCTGTTCTTAACGATCTTGATGAATACGCAGTGGAAGAAGCGCTGCGCATCGTTGAAGCACACGGTGGCAACGAAGAAGGTGGCCCACATACAGTCACCATCATCACGATGGGACCAGAGCGCGCAACTGAAGCAGTACGCAAAGCGCTTTCGATGGGTGCCAACGATGCAATCCTGATCTCAGATAGCGCGCTCGCTGGTTCGGATGCACTTGCAACATCTGCAGTTCTTGCAAAGACGATTACAGATGGCGGCTTCGATCTTGTTATCTGTGGAACTGAATCAACAGATGCTCGTATGAGCGTTATTCCTGCAATGCTTTCAGCGCGATTGGGATGGGCGCAGATGACATTTGCGAGCAAGGTCGATGTCGATCCAGGTGCATCAACTATTTCAATTACCCGTGTCACTGAAGCAGGTGTCGATAGCATCACAGCATTACTGCCCGCCGTTGTCAGCGTTGTTGAAAAAATTAATGAGCCGCGTTATCCCTCATTTAAAGGAATCATGGCGGCAAAGAAAAAGATAATTGAAAGTCGCGATCTTGCAACCGTTGGAGTGAGTCCAGTGAGTGCATGGTCTGAAGTAAAGGATGCAACTCTTCGTCCAGCCCGCAGCGCAGGTGTGATTGTTACCGATAGTGGTGATGGTGGAAGCGCTCTTGCAACATTCCTAGCAGAGAAGAAGTTGATATGAGCACAGTAATTATCCTTGCCGATTTCCAAGGTGGAGTAGCGACAAAAACGACAGCAGAGCTTGCAACAGTGGGCGCTCGTATGGGTGATGTCTGCGCAGTTGTGATGGCCCCCGTCGGACAGGGTGCAGCAATGGCTGCAGCGCTTAATCAAGGACCTATCTCTTCCATTGCAATCGTTGAAGCAAATGATTTCACCCAGCATGGCGTTGCAGCGGTTGCCGAAGCACTTGCTCAGGTCGCACAAGCAAAGAGCGCTGGCGCAATCTTGGTGGCATCACACGCATTTGGAAAAGAGGTAGCAGCGCGCGTTGCTATCACTCTTGATTCAGGAATTATCACCGATGCCGTAGATGTGGCCGGCGATAAGGTTGCGACTCAACTTATCTTTGGTGGATCAACAACGGTGCATTCAACTGTTACCCACGGAATTCCCGTGATCACACTTCGCCCAAATTCAATTGAGGCTGATCTCAGCGCATCTTCTGCTGCAACTGAAAACATCGCAGTAACAATTTCAGATCGTGCAAAGAAAGCAACCATCACAGCAACGCAGCCTCCAGTTAAAGGTGGACGTCCAGAATTAACAGAGGCGTCAATTGTTGTCTCTGGTGGTCGTGGCACAGGCGGAGATTTTGCAGCCGTTGAAGGTTTCGCAGATTTGTTAGGCGCTGCAGTCGGTGCTTCACGGGCTGCAACAGATGCTGGTTGGTATCCACATTCTCACCAAGTTGGTCAGACTGGAAAGACCGTGAGTCCTCAACTCTATGTTGCATGTGGAATTTCTGGTGCAATCCAGCATCGCGCAGGTATGCAGACCTCAAAGACAATCGTTGTCGTAAATAAAGATCCTGAGGCTCCACTCTTTGAAATCTGTGATTTCGGCGTTGTCGGTGATCTCTTTGCTGTCTTGCCTCAGGCCACGACGGCAATGGCTGCGCAAAAGTCATAAATACCGCTCTGGCCTAGACTTAGGGCCATGAGCATCTATCTCGATCATGCGGCGACAACGCCGATGATTGAGCCTGCCATTGATGCGATGGAACGCGCATTACGCAAAATCGGAAACCCATCAAGCCTTCACACCGATGGACGCGCAACTCGTAAAGATATCGAAGAGGCACGCGAAGTGATTGCACAGGCACTCGGTTGTCAGGCAAGTGAAGTGATCTTCACTGGATCTGGAACTGAGGCAAATAACTCTGCCATCAAGGGATTGTTCTGGAGCGCACCGGATAAAAACCTCATTGTTGTCAGCGCAATTGAACATCACGCAGTACTTGATCCAGCACATTGGCTAGTTGAGCATGAAGGTGCCGAACTTATTGAAATCCCCGTCACTCGTACCGGAGTGATTGATTGTGATTT
>JBIJAL010000040.1:0-9595 GCA_044345775.1 Candidatus Planktophila sp. | reverse complement strand
ATCTTGCAACGGTAGGGGATATCACACTCGGTGGAACCTCGGCGAAGATTTCTGATTACATCGCACCCGGGCAGCAGATCACTGTATTTCCATCTGAAGATGGCGCTGCCATACTTGCCAATATTCCACTTGATGGCATAGCCCTCGGCAAGGTTCTTCCAAATGACGAACCAGTACTTCCCGCCATCGTAGAAGCGCTACGCGAAGACCTTGCACCGATTGCAGAAGCGAATGGTGTCGATGCTTATGTAACCGGCCCCGGTGGGCTCTTTGGTGATCTCTTTGCAGCTTTTGGAACGATCGACTCTACGCTCTTGCTGACAACTCTAGGAGTGGTCGCGGTGATTTTGATCGTTGTCTACCGCTCACCTATCTTGTGGATTATTCCACTTCTCTCCGCGCTCTTCGCCCTGACTCTTGCTGGTGGAATTGTTTATCTCCTTGCAAAAAATGACATTATCGATGTAGACGGTCAGTCGCAGGGAATTCTCTCGATCCTAGTCATTGGTGCCGCTACTGACTACGCACTTCTTTTGATAGCGCGCTACCGAGAAGAGTTGCATCATTATGAAAATAGATTTGATGCGATGCGTGCGGCTTATAAAGGTGTTTGGGAACCAATTCTTGCATCAGGGTCAACTGTTGCGATCTCACTATTAATTCTTCTCTTTAGCCAACTCTCGAACACTGCAGGTCTAGGACCAGTAGGCGCTATTGGAATCGTCTCTGCAATGTTTACAATCTTGACACTTCTTCCAGCATTTCTACTGATCTTTGGTCGCTGGATTTTCTGGCCACGTAAACCACTTCATGATGATGATGATCACAACATGAGCGGCTTATGGTCAAAGGTAGGCCTCTCCGTAGAACGTAATCCGCGCAAGGCGTGGGTTGTCACTGGTTCAATACTCCTTCTCTTCGCCTTCGCATCAACAACGCTAAAGACAGATGGACTCGGAACTATTGATACGTTTACCGGAAATCCTGAGTCTGTTGTTGGCCAGAAGAAGCTAGAAACACATTTCCCTGGCGGTCAAGGGGATCCCACCCAAGTAGTTTTCTCAGCATCAAAAATTGATCAGATGGCGGTGGCTCTTAAGGGCGCTCCAGGTGTGACCGATGTAAGCCCGCAGTTAGCTGGGCTCCCTATTCCTGGTCAGCCACTTCCGGAAGTTGCCGAAGTTAATGGCAAGGTAATCCTCAATCTCACATTGAGTCGCGCACCCGATAGCGTTGAAGCTGGAAATGATGTTCCAGAAATCAGACGAATTGCTAAGTCAGTAGATCCTTCTGCATTAGTAGGTGGAACTAGCGCAGTGTATTTCGATGTGAGAACCGCTAACGCCGAAGACAATCGCACAATTATTCCGATCGTCCTCTTGGTCATCACACTGATCCTTGGACTTCTGCTGCGAAGCATATTGAGTGCTGTTCTTTTGTTGGGCACGGTCGTGCTTTCATACTTTGCAACTTTGGGAGTATGCGCGCTTGTCTTCAATCATATTTTCGGATTCCCAGGTGGGGATAACTCCTTCCCATTATTTGCCTTCATCTTCCTTGTTGCACTCGGAATCGATTACAACATCTTCCTCATGACTCGTGTTCGCGAAGAATCACTGAAGATCGGTACACGTGCCGGTGTCATCAAGGGACTCACGGTGACAGGAGCAGTTATTACATCTGCTGGAATTGTTCTAGCGGCAACGTTTGCCGTGCTCGGCTTACTGCCTTTGGTGCCGCTCGCTCAACTCGGATTCGCCGTTGCCTTTGGTGTTCTACTCGACACAATAATTGTTCGATCAATTTTGGTGCCTGCTCTGGTTCACGAGATCGGCCCTAAAGTCTGGTGGCCATCAAAGCTTGCCAAGGAGTCGGTGAATTAATTCATGCGCGCTGGAATCGCAGGATATGGCTTAGCAGGTCGCGTTTTCCATGCGCCATTGCTTAAAGGTTGTGGGAATGAAGTTGCTTCGATATTGACTTCAAACCCAGAACGAATCTCGCAAGCAAAGAGCGATTTTCCTTCCGCTGCAATCTTTTCGGATCTCGACGCCTTTCTAGATTCTGGTCTAGATCTAGTTGTTATCGCATCGAGTAACGCGGCCCATCTTTCCCAAACTCGCGCAGCACTCGAACGCCAAATCCCTACAGTTGTTGATAAGCCCATGGGACGCACGGTGGCTGAAGTCAAAGAAATGATTGAACTATCTGAAAAGAATAAGACTCTTCTAACAACATTTTTTAATCGCCGTTGGGATAGCGATAGTCTGACGATCAAGAAGGTGTTGGCTACGGGTGAAATCGGCACACCATTTCGCTTCGACGGCCGCTTTGAGCGCTTTCGCCCCGAAAGAAATCTCGCATCCTGGCGCGAAAATCTCTCACCAGAAGAAGGCGGAGGATTACTTCTGGATTTGCAATCTCACTTAATCTCTACCGCGCTCGATTATTTCGGACCAGCGCACGTCGTCAGCGCCAGCGTTCGCTCTATTCGCGGTGGAGCAGATGATGATGTGACTGTGGTTTTACGACATGAATCAGGTGTCGATTCCTATCTAGCAGCATCAGCGGTAAGTGGTGCACCAGGTCCGCGCGTAAGATTACTTGGTAGTAAAGGCGCACTGGTCATCAACGAACTCGATCCGCAAGAAGATGCACTTCGCGCGGGTGAGATTCCTATGGGCGGTGCGTGGTCAGCGCCAATGATAAACAGGGCAGAGATACATAAGGGTGGAGAGGTTCTACCCGTTGATAGTGTGAGCGGAAATTACGCAACTTTTTACACATTGGTTAAGGCAGCGATAGAAAGCGGCTCTGCAGCACCTGTCTCTCTTGCCGATGCGTTGCGAGTTGCTGAGATTATCGAAGAGGCGCGAGCAATAAGTGTCCGATAGCTCGCTACCTGTCATCGTTGTTGGAGCAGGGCTTGCTGGTTTGTCGGCGGCAAAAACTTTGACTGATGCAGGCGTGGCCGTGCGTGTTTTTGAAGCTTCATCAACTCTCGGTGGACGAGTGCAGACCGATGAAATCAATGGGTATCGCTTTGATCGCGGCTTCCAATTGATTAATCCGAGATACCCTGAAGTGAAATTACTTAACATTGTCGATACTTTGGATTTTTCTTACGCACCGCGCGCAGTTGATATTGCCTTGGATGGCTCAGTTGTGCGACTTGGAGATCCGCGAAAATATCTCGCTTCCGCATTTGGTAGCCGGTCCGGAAGCATGAGAGAGAAAATCTCATTCCTTAAATATTTATTGTCACGCTCGGCACATGGCTCAAATGTTGAAAGTGAGTTACTGGCTGCAGGCTGTAACAACCTATACACACGAGTGCTCAGGCCCTTTTTGACAGGTGTTTTCTTAGCTCAGCCTTCACGAGTGGACGCCGTAAGTGGCAAAGAGATAATCAAGAGTTTTATCAGTGGAGCGCCGGGGCTACCGGCCATGGGCGCAGGTGAGCTCTCGCGGGTGCTTGCTAGCAAAATCGGCGCTGTGGAAACCGGTGTGCAAGTCAACGCTATCTCAGGCCTTGAATTGAGTACCTCTCACGGTGATATTTCAGCTCGCGCGATTATTGTTGCGACTGATCAAACAACGGCTGCACAATTGCTCGAAATTGAGGAAGTAGGAGAGAGCGTCGGTTGCACGACATGGTTTCACTCCACACCGGATCTCTTTGAGTGTGATGCAACGTTACGTGTAGATGGCTTGGCGCGTGGACCGATAGTGAATTCAATTGCGATTTCTAAGCTTCTGCCGTTGAGCGCTCCTGCTGATAGAACTCTCTTTTCTAGCACATCACTTGGGCATGCATCTGAATCAGAAATTAGGCGACATCTTTCTTTAATGTGGGGAGTTGATACGGCGGGTTGGGAACTTGTTGCTAAGTACGACATTAAAAACGCGCTTCCACTCTTCCCACCTGGCCAGGCACGCGCACAATCGCTATCTGTAAAACCGGGGGTATGGCGTGCGGGGGATTACTTAAGTGCTGCATCTCAGAACGGAGCGTTGGTATCTGGGCGACTTGCAGCCCTTGAGTTAACTAGTGCTCTACAAGAGCAACGAGAGCCGATGTCACGTGGGGATAATCCCAAGTAAAGCCCTCGTCAATAAGTTTCTGCGGAATGACCTTCTTCGATCCTAAGACTTCAGATGAGAATCCACCGAGTGCAATCTTGAGCGCGATAGCTGGAGCAGGAAAAAGTGCTGGACGATGCATTGCTCGTGCAAGGGCTGAGGTGAATTCCTGATTTGTCACAGGATTAGGCGAAACAATATTTATAGCACCTGAAATTGGTTTTTCGAGTGCGAATGAAATAGCGCGAATAGCATCGTGGAGTGTGATCCACGACCACCACTGCTTTCCTGATCCGAGTTTTCCACCAAGACCAAACTTAAAGAGCGGCAACATTTTTCCAAGTGCGCCACCAGTTGGATCGAGTACTAAACCAGTGCGAAGTTTTACGGTTCGGACTCCAACGGCTAGATCAGCAGCGCCTTCCCATTCACGACACACGGCTGCGAGAAAATCATCACCAGCGCGATCACTTTCAATAACTGCGCGGTTCCCAGATTCTCCGTACCAGCCGATTGCACTTGCGCTTATAAACACCTGAGGTTTCACTTCAGCGACTGCCTTTGCAATTGCTTCTGTCCCAAGCAATCGAGAGTTAAGAATTTGCGCCTTGTATTTCTTGCTCCATCGTTTATCGCCGACGCCAACTCCTGCAAGGTGAATAACAGCATCGACTCCGGCTAGTGCATCGGTATCGACGTATCCTGTAGTTGGATCCCACTGAATTTCATCGGGGGAGACAGGTAAACGTCTGACTAAGCGCTGAACTGTATGTCCCTCGCTCTTAAGATGTCCGACAAGTGCACTACCGATCATCCCGGATGCGCCAGTAACGGCGATGCGCTGATGAAGTGCCGACATTAGAGACCTAGATCAGATTCGAACGAACCACCTTCAAGGCGTTCTTTGAGTGTGACTAAGAATCGTGCAGCGTCTGCGCCATCTACGACGCGATGATCGTAGGAGAGACCGAGATAAACCATTGAACGAATAGCAATTGTCTCTCCACCGTCTTCACCACGTACAACCATCGGACGCTTCACAACTGCGCCAAGTCCCAAGATCGCTACCTGTGGTTGGTTAATGATTGGTGTGTCAAAGAGCGCTCCACGAGAGCCAGTATTTGTCAGCGTAAATGTTCCGCCACTGAGCTCATCAGGATTAACCTTGTTATCACGTGTACGGGCTGCAAGGTCTGCGATCTTACGAGCAACGCCGCCCATGTTGAGATCACCTGCATTTTGAATGACGGGTACGAGTAGCCCGCGCTCGGTATCAACTGCTACACCGAGGTGTTCTGCGCCGTGATAAATAATTTGATCGCCTTCAACGGAAGAGTTAAGCACTGGATGCTGCTTAAGTGCTTCACATACCGCAACAGCAAAGAATGGAAGGAAAGAGAGCTTTACACCTTCGCGAGCCTCAAAGGAAGCCTTGGCGCGATCACGAAGACGCGCAATCTTGGTTACATCTACTTCGATGACAGTTGTTAACTGTGCAGATACTGCCAACGATTCGACCATACGAGCAGCAATTACTTTACGCAGGCGCGACATTGTGACCGTTGTTCCACGTAAAGGTGACGCACTCACTACAGCAGCTGTTCGGGCAGGAGCTGGTGACGATGTGGTTTGCGGGGCTACCGCAACAGGTTTTGCAGCGGCTTCTATATCTTCGCGACGAATTCGTCCGCCGATTCCACTTCCTTGGATTGAAGCAAGATTGACCCCAAGTTCTGATGCAAGCTTTCTTACAATAGGAGTGACGTAAGAGTCAGATGGCGGCGTGGCTGATACTGGAACAACCGGCGCAGCGGCAGGTGGAGGAGTAACTGCAACCGGCGCAGCGGCAACTGGTGTTGGAACAACTGGAGCAGCAGCAACTGGCGCAGGGTTTTGACCCGCGCCCCCGATTACTGCAAGACGAGCACCGACTGCAACGGTTGAATCAACAGGCACATCGATAGAGATAAGAGTTCCTGCCACCGGTGAAGGAATTTCAGTGTCGACTTTATCGGTTGACACTTCAAGCAGTGCTTCATCAACAGCGACGCTGTCACCAACATTTTTTAGCCAACGAGTCACAGTTCCCTCTGTAACGCTCTCACCTAGAGCGGGCATTGAAATTATTGTCCCGCTTGCTGGAGCAGCAGCAACTGGAGCAGCGGCAACTGGAGCAGCGGCAACTGGAGCAGCGGCAACTGGAGCAGCGGCAACTGGAGCAGCGGCAACTGGAGCAGCGGCAACTGGAGCAGCACCATTTTCGATAATTGCTAGATCTGCTCCTACTGCAACTGTTGCATCTACCTGAACAAGAATTTTTGAGAGAGTGCCCGAAACAGGGGATGGAATTTCTGTATCTACCTTGTCGGTAGAAACTTCAAGAAGTGGTTCATCAACGCTGATGTGATCGCCTTCTGCCTTAAGCCAACGCGTAACGGTACCTTCAGTAACGCTTTCACCAAGTGCTGGCATCTTTACCGAAAATGTCATTGTATTTTCCCCTTACCCGTGTGCGTGAAGCGGTTTGCCGGCTAGAGCCATGTGCGCTTCGCCCATAGCTTCAGACATTGTTGGATGTGCATGAATCAATGGAGCGACATCATCTGCTGTCGCCTCCCAATTAAAGATTAACTGTGCTTCGGCGAGTAGTTCCCCGACACGCGAACCGACCATATGGATTCCAAGTACTGGTCCATTCTTCTGACCAACAAGTTTAATTGACCCTGAAGTACCAAGAATTTGAGCTTTACCATTTCCGGCTAGATCGTAGTTAAGTTCGACAACATCATGTCCTCGCTCTTTCGCTTGGGCAGTTGTCAGCCCAACGGATGCGACCTCAGGCTCTGAATAGGTTACACGTGGAACGCCATCATAATTAATTGGACGAGGGTGTAATCCTGCAATCTCTTCTGCAACAAGGATGCCCTCTTGAAAGCCAACGTGTGCGAGTTGCAGGGTTGGAATCAGATCGCCAACAGCCCAAATTCCAGGCACATTGGTGCGGCACTTGTTATCAACAAGAACGTAACCACGATCCATCATGATTCCCTGCTCTTCATAGCCAAGATTTGCTGAGACAGGTCCACGACCGACAGAGACCAAGAGAAGTTCAGCACTGAATGTGCGGCCATCTTCGAGCTCTACAGTGACACCATCTGCAGTGACGGTATGTGATTTGAAGCGAGTACCAAGTTCAAATTTAATTCCACGTTTGCGATATGCGCGCTCAAGGAGTTTTGACGATGACTCATCTTCTAGAGCGATTAGGTGAGGCAAGCCTTCAATAATTGTTACTTCAGAGCCAAATGATTTCCATACCGAAGCAAATTCGCATCCAATGACCCCACCACCAAGAACGATGACGCTCTTTGGAATGTAATCAAGTTTTGTTCCGTGATCTGATGTGATGACGCGCTTTCCATCAATTTCAAGCCCCGGAAGAGTTCTGGCGTATGAGCCGGTAGCTAAAATTACATTTTTACCCGTGTATCGAACCCCGTTTACTTCGACGGCGTTCTTTCCAACGAGCTTTCCGTACCCTTCGACATAAGTAATCCCGCGAGATTTAACAAGTCCTTGCAATCCTTTATGAAGTTTGGCGATCACGCCATCTTTATAAGAGTTCACACCATTCATATCGATCGAATTGAGTGTGGTGTTGATTCCAAATGTTGATGATTCACGGGTGGTGTCGGCAACTTCACCTGCGTGAAGGAGGGCTTTCGTAGGAATGCATCCACGATGCAGACATGTCCCGCCGAGCTTGTCGGCCTCGATGAGAACTACCGAAAGGCCTAACTGAGCACTTCTTAAGGCCGCTGCGTAGCCGCCACTTCCACCGCCGAGGATTACGAGATCGACATCAGACACAGAAGGTGCGCTCCTTTACTCATCCGACCTCACGGTCTACTACGAGGTCTACACCCTTATCTTGCCAGCCTCGAGGGCCAATGACTAACTGGGGGCTGGGTGCGATCTCATCATGCGAGAGAGAACAGTGCCAGATCCCTAAATCTGTGACTTGGCCAGAGCGATCAGTGAGCGAACTCCGATTCCCGTGCCACCAACAGGGGTGTATCCATGCGGGCTGCGATCATTGTAGGCAGGACCTGCAATATCGAGATGGAGCCACGGAAGATCGTCGGAGACAAATTCTTTAAGAAATATTCCCGCAACCAACATTCCGCCCATTCGATCACCGATATTTGCAAGATCTGCAACTGGGGAATCAAGGGAAGCGCGAAGTTCATTCGGAAGTGGCATCGGCCAAAACTGTTCACCGGTTTTTTCTGTCACTTCTAGAAAAGCTTGTGATAGCGCTTCATTATTTGTCATGACAGCGCTTGTGCGCGTTCCTAACGCAACAACTTGAGCACCTGTCAGCGTCGCTATATCAACAATCGCATCCAGTTTCTTCTCTTCTTGGGCCCGTTGCAGGGCATCGGCGAGGACAAGGCGACCTTCAGCATCTGGGTTAAGAACTTCAACTGTTTTGCCACCGTAAATAGTGATGATGTCACTTGGACGCGTGGCGTTGTCGCTGACCATATTCTCAGCAAGTGGTGCCCATGTATCAATCGCAATAGGCAACTTCAAAGCCGCGATCGCAAGTACTGCACCGCAGACAGCGGCCGCGCCACTCATATCAGATTTCATCGCCTCCATACCGAGTGCTGGCTTTAGAGCAAGTCCACCGCTATCGAAGGTAATGCCCTTGCCGACAAAAGCGTAATGTTTTGCTGGCTTCACTTTTCCTGTGGGTGTATACGTGATTCGAACTAATCGTGGTGGGTTAGCAGAGCCTTGTCCGACAGCGGTAATTCCACCGTAGCCCTTGCTCTTGAGGGCAGCCTCGGTCATCACCGTAATTGTCAGTCCAGCCCGCGCGCCACCAGCAGCCTTTACCTCATCCACCATACGCGCCGCAAAGGTCGCAGGGTTGAGATGGCTTGGTGGAGTGTTAATCAAATCGCGAGTCAGGTGGGTGTACTTGGTAATAATCGTTGCCTCTTCAACAACATCTTTATAGTCAGCCTTCGCTGCATGAGGAGTAAAAATCTTTGCAGCGGTAAGTGGGGAGACACTTGTCACTGATTCATCGCTACGAAAATCATTAAAGAGATATGCCCCTAGCCCGGCACCCTGCGCTGTTGCGGCAACGTCATCTAAGTTGCGAACAGGGAGTGCGAAGGTCGCTGACTTCTGATTGGTAAGAACTCGCGCGGCTGCTCCAGCAGCACGGCGCAAAGTTTCATGGCCATAATTTGCTGAGGCCTTTCCCAATCCGGTGAAGACTAAAAGCCGTACCGAATTTCCTGGAATTTTGGTAACTTCATCTGCTTTTCCAGTCGCACCTAAATCAACAAGAATCTCTTCCAGGCTCTTAGTATCAAGTGCGAGATCTCCGGATTCTATGACGAGTGATGCCTTGGCACCTTTGCGGGCAGGCGCACCTTGGGCAAGACCGACTACGAGAATGTCATCTTTGAGTGTTGAGGTCAGTGATAGTGAG
>JBIJAL010000112.1:0-2792 GCA_044345775.1 Candidatus Planktophila sp. | reverse complement strand
CGATGATCGAACAACACACCGTGGACACATCTCATTGACCGTTGCAGTAAATGTTGCAGCGCCCATCCCGGCACCGATAACTGATAGTTGCGTGCGAACCTCATCTGCATCAATAACTGGGCGATGGCGTAGTGCGACCTCTTTTGTGTCGTGAGCAAGAAAGACAAGGTGTGAACCGCTGGTCTCATTGCTTTTAAGTTTCTCACCAAAGCCACCCATGATGACACCGAGCTGATAGCAGGCAAGTTGTAGGTTGGTCAGCGCCTCTTTATGTCCGATTGGATACTTTCCAGTTTTAAAGTCAACGACAAAGTACTTTCCCTCGCTATCGACTTCAAGACGATCTGCATTTCCTTTTACAATGACGTTACCAAAGGAGACATTGAAATCCATCTCAACGCCGACAACACTTCGATCGCTCTTAGTTTCGATATCGTTGTGATACTGAGCAAACCTTTCAAGCATTCGTTCTGCGCGCTTAAGAGCAGCAGCGCTAAGCCATCCACTTGATTGATCGATGAGTGACCAAGAGCTTTCTAGTTTTTCTACTAGTTGCTCATGGGTGATACCTGGGATTTCAACCTTCAGTCGAGCAAACTCATGAATTGCAGAACCCAACAACTGTGCAACGCCATCGCCATTGGTCCCACCACTTTTTTCAAGGAACCACTTCACTCCGCATTCGGTGAACGTCTCAGCTCCACTTGGAGAGACATAGACAGGATCACCTTCTTTTACTACGGGTACATCAGTAGATAGTGCACGTGCACCAACCCAGTTCTCACTTTGGGCCAGTGAAATTCCTGATGCAGCGAGTGTGGCAAGAAGATCAGCGGCAGAGTCAGAATTCTCTGACGCTAGGTTGCGGCGAAGTGTTGCCACCAACGCCGGAGCGGTCAGTGGGCGGGCAGGTAGGGCTTTTGCTGCCTGCGGTGAATCGGCTGCAAAGCCATGTATTTCTACATACATTTCATGGAAGAAAATCGATGGTTCATCATCTTCGCGGGATGTAGCAGTCACAAGTACATCTGCAGTCGCACGTGATGTTGCCACATGAAAGAGGCGTCGCTCATCTTCAAGGAGTGATGATGCAGTAATCGCTTGTAATTCACGATCAGGGAGATGATCCCCGTGACGCTCGCGTTCGACTAAGCGTTCGGCGCCAAGAAGAGTGGAACGCACCTTTAAGTTAGGCCAAATTCCTTCTTGTACTCCAGCGACAATAACAAAAGGCCATTGGCGACCTTTGGCGCTATGGACTGTAAGAATTTCCAGCGCATCAGGGCGAACACCTTTAGCCGTGATCACATCTGCTGCAATGAATTCTTCGCTGATCTGGTCAAGAAATACTGATGGCGCAGCACCTGGAAAACGTTCGATAAATCGTGCAGCACTTTCAAAGAGAACAATCATTGCATCAAGATCACGATCGGCTGCAGCGCCGCGAGAACCGCCACGAAGGGCTGCATCCCTCCACGCATCACTGACTTTATTTCCTTCACTTGTCACCGCGTTATTCCAGATTGCCCACAAGAGATCATGGACCGTTGGATTTTTACGCGCGAGCGATTTACGAGCTTCTGATAAAAGAGCGTGCACACGATTGAGTTCAGGAGCATCTGCAATGGGGATATCACCATCGATAAGCGCGTCGATCAACATTGCCGAACCGGTGCGAAGATCATCATCGCCACGTGAGGCTAGAAGCGACCTGCGAATACGGCGCAATGAGATCGCATCACTTCCACCAAATTCGCTGGTGAGTAACGCTTCGGCATCAGCTAAGGTCAATTTCTTTGGATGGGTTGCAATGCGCGCTAGCAATAAGAACGGTGCTATCGCAGCGTTATTGCCGAGCGCTTCGATCTCGCCCACTGTAGGAATTGATGCCTGCATGCACGCCCTACGAATAGCAGATGCACCAGCGCCCCCTGATCGCAGAATAATCGCCATATCTGAATACGGGATTCCATCGAGGAGATGGGCTTTTTTACAATGGTGGGCAATGAGATGAGCCTCTTCTGAAGCACTTGCTGCCATCACCGCATCGCGCTTTGCTGGATTTCTAAAGTTACTTTCAAGTGTGATCACGATGCCATGATCGCCAATGAGTGAGTGCGCTGCAGTGTCTGCGCCATCTGGATCAGCGCCACGGAATCTACCCACCGCGCTCTTGCTATCGAGTGCGATCAGAAGATCATTGGGTGCAATCAACGCGAGAAGTTCGCGTTGGGCTGGATCAGATTCTTGAAACTCATCAATGAGGATTGTTGCAAAAGATTTACGGAGCGTTGCAAGAAGTTCAGGGCTGTTCGTCAAATGCGTAATCGCAGCATTAATCAATTCCGAGGGATCAATACGAACCTTGGCATCTCCTGCACCAGATGCGGCCAAATCCATCACACCTTCGTAGCGCTTCCAGAATGTAGCTGCTGGTGACCAATACTTTTCACCGAGTTGTCCCCCACGTGTTGCTAACTCATTCGGTGAAATCTTCCGTTCATTTGCACGCATCATCAGATCGCGAAGTTCGCGAATGAATCCACGAGTCAGTAACGGGTTACCTAATTTCTCATCACTATCGTGTAACTCTGGTGGCCACTCTCTATATCCGTCGGTGACATCGCCCTCAAGTAAGTCAGCAATAATTTTCTCTTGCTCAGCACCTGATAACAAAATTGGTTCGCGGTAATCATCACCGCTCTTCATCTTAAGAATCGAAAAAGCTAGTGAGTGAAATGTTCGCGCGAGTGGTTCATACCCCGTTGCACTGCTACGGATTGCAATTGCAT
>JBIJAL010000111.1:0-2812 GCA_044345775.1 Candidatus Planktophila sp. | reverse complement strand
CCTGCGCCGCCGTAGACAAATGGGGGCCACTCTTTGGTAACAAGACCAACTCGCAACTGACTCACATCTGCACCTTAATCTCAATGAAGGCATTACCAGTAGAAATTTCTATAGGTTTACTTGAAGGCTAAGGGTATCGTGTCCACATGGCACGCTTTGAATTACCCCTAGGAATTGTTCTCGCTGGTGGCGAGGGCAAGCGCCTCATGCCACTCACCGCAGATCGCGCAAAACCTGCAGTTCCTTTCGGGGGTTCTTATCGCCTGGTCGATTTTGTTCTTTCAAATCTTGTTAATGCCGAGATGCGAAGAGTTGCTGTACTTACACAATACAAATCACATTCTCTTGATCGCCACATCACTACAACATGGCGCATGTCAACGCTTCTCGGAAATTACATCACTCCAGTCCCAGCGCAACAACGTCTTGGTCCACGTTGGTATACGGGATCTGCCGATGCCATCTTGCAAAACTTCAATTTGATTCATGATGAAGACCCAAAGCACGTTCTAGTTTTTGGTGCAGACCACGTATACCGAATGGATCCAAGCCAAATGTTTGATGCTCACCTGAGCACTGGTGCAGGAGTTACTATCGCTGCAATTCGTATGCCACGCTCAGAAGCGCATGAATTTGGAGTGATCGAGTTGGCAGAAGATGGAATCACAATTAAAGCCTTTCATGAGAAACCTGCAGATCCACCAGCGATGCCAGGACATCCAGACTTATCACTCGTGTCGATGGGAAATTACATTTTCAAGCGTGATGTGATGGAAGAGGCCTTAATTCTCGACTCCGAAGATCTCGAGAGCCGACATGATCTAGGTGGGAACATTATTCCGATGCTTACCAAAAGTGGCGAAGCGAAGGTTTATGACTTTGCTGATAACGAAGTACCAGGTGCTACTGATCGTGATCGTGGTTATTGGCGTGATGTGGGTTCAATTGATGCTTACTACGACGCTCATATGGATCTTGTCTCTATCCATCCAATATTTAATCTCTATAACCGGGAATGGCCGCTCCTGACAAATCCGCCATCACTTCCTCCTGCCAAATTTAGTGAGTCAGGGATAGCGCAAGATTCCATCGTCGGTGCAGGATCAATTATTTCGGGTGGCCATGTCAATCGCACGGTTACTAGTTATGACGTACATGTGGGCAAAGGTGCATTCGTTGACAGTTCTGTCCTCATGCCTGGAGTGAAAATAGGAGCCGGCGCTGTTATTCGCCACGCCATTCTTGATAAGAGCGTTGTCGTTGATCCTGGTGCTCAGATTGGCGTAGATCTTGAGCGAGATCGTGAACGCTTTACAATTTCAGATGGCGGTGTTGTGGTTGTTGGTAAAGGTATACGAGTTACCAGTTAACTGTCGCATCGCGAAGAATTCGATATTGCTCAAGTACTTGTGGTGTTGGCTCTGCTTGAATGAGTGTTGCTTTTCCTAAATCCCATACCGGTGCGTTTGCACCTGCACTCAGCGCCCATGCAGCCTGACGTGCGGCACCATCTGCCACATATTCACCTGCTGGCGGAATCAGAACAGGACGACCAAAGAGTGCGGATGCGATCTGACCAACTGCTGGATTTTTTGCAGCTCCACCAATGATCAGAATTCTCTTCACATCAACTCCTAGATCAACGAGCGCCTGAACAGCATCTGCAAGTCCAGATAGCATTCCTTCGATCATTGCTCGTGCGATATCAGAGGGATTTGAATTGGAGAGGTTCATACCTGAAAAGACTCCTGTCGCATCTGGGCGATTGGGTGTGCGTTCACCTTCAAAGTAAGGCAGAAGCGAAAGTCCATGTGCACCAGGTACTGAAGAGAGAGCAAGCGCACCGACTTCATCGTGGGTCTTACCAAGAATCAATGTTGCTGCATCGAATATTCGTGCAGCATTGAGTGTGCAGACCAAAGGTAGAAAACGCCCTGTTGCATCTGCGAATCCAGCAACCGCCCCACTTGAATCATGGGTGGGAGTTGTCGATACAGCAAATGCGGTTCCGCTGGTGCCAAGTGAGATCACTACATCACCAGGTTCTGCTTGCACGCCCAACGCGGCAGCGGCGTTATCACCGGCTCCTGGAGCAAGTGGAATACCTTGAGTTGTTACGCCTGCAAATGTCGCAGGGTCTGCAATCTTTGGTAGCACAATCTCGCGGTCTGATAACAATGCGCGAGCAAGAATGTCGCGGCGGTAGGCAGATGTTGTTGGGTCAAAGTATCCGGTTCCAGAAGCATCACTTCGATCAGTAAAGAGTTGTCCAAAGTCTTTTCCACCTTGCAACTGCCACGATAACCAATCATGGGGGAGTGCAATTGCGTGAACTCGATCAGCGTGAGATCTTTCATTCTCTGCCATCCATCGCACTTTGGAGGCAGTAAAAGATGCAACCAGAACAGATCCCACGGCATCTGCCATCACTTGGTCGCCACCGATTTCAGAGTTGAGCGATTGCGCTTGCTTTGCCGATCGTGTGTCATTCCACAACAAGGCTGGACGAATCACAGCACCGTTCTCATCGAGTGCGACCATTCCATGTTGTTGCCCACCAATAGAAATTGCCGCAACATCATCAATTCCACCAGCATCTTTAACAGCGCTATCAAAAGCGCTCTTCCAATGAGCGGGATCAACCTCGGTTCCATCCGGATGATTTGCTCGTCCCTGCCGCACTAACTCACCAGTTTCTGCCTGACGAATGACGATCTTTACCGACTGGGTCGAAGAATCTACGCCTGCGATGAGTTGATTGGCCATGAGGCAAGGCTAGACTGTGCCCGTCAACGTTGACCACTCTTTGGCT
>JBIJAL010000110.1:0-2898 GCA_044345775.1 Candidatus Planktophila sp. | reverse complement strand
TGATGAATCAGATTCCTCATCGCGTTTAATTGTGCCTGGTTTCTTAGCCTTAACGGCATACTGATCGACATACTCTTGCCCTGATAACTCTTGTAGGCGGGCCATGATTTTATCTGTCACTTCACGAAGGTAAGCCTGATCAGTTGAATCGCCATCAAAGTACATCGCCTCTCCAAATGTCATTCCTACTCTTTTCACATTTGGAATCACTTGTCCAGACGGTTGAATCTTTTCAGTGTTAAACATTGCTACGGGAATCACGGGTGCGCCAGATTCGATGGCTAGGCGGGCGATACCTGTGCGTCCTTTATAGAGGCGACCATCGGGTGAGCGAGTGCCTTCTGGGTAAATGCCCAAGCACTTGCCCTCTGATAAAACCTGCAATCCTGTGATCAGCGCTGCCTCACTTCGTCGTCCACCTGAACGGTCGACTGGAACCTGTCCGAGGGCGATAAAGGTTAATTTCTTGATAAACCCCTTGGGGCCAGGAGATGTGAAGTACTCACTCTTTGCAAGAAAGGTCACTTTACGTGGAACGACGAGTGGCATAAAGATCGAATCGCTAAAGGAGAGGTGATTTGAGGCGATAATTAAAGGTCCAGAGCCGGGAACATTACGCAGACCCTTTACCTTAGGGCGAAAGAGAATCATTAAGAAAGGTGTGAGGAATGCGCGCAAAGTGCCATAGGGCAGATTGTTCATGCTCATAATTTATCCCCTTTCTACTCAATCTGGTCAGTTTATGCGAATATAAAGCATGACACCAACCTCGGATGAGTCAAAACCAGAGCCAAATCCTGGTGAAGATGACCAAGATCTCATGGATGAGAAATTTCACGCTCTCGTCTCAGGCCTATCTTTAGATGAAAGCGCACCGACCGATTATCTTGACACGATCGCAGCTCACGCAGAGAGCGAAGGGTATACACCCCCAGAGCCGCAGCGAGTGAATTTCTTCATGTCGATTAAAGATGGCATAAGAGCGTTTAAGAAGTGGAAAGATAACCCTCGACGAGATAACACTGACCTTGATGATGATGGAGCGCAGATATGAGTAGAGAATTTAGATGGGGAATCCTCGCAAGTGGTGGAATCGCGCAAGCATTTGCACGAGATCTTTCATACTTCAACAATCATATTGTTGCAGCAGTCGGATCTCGTTCTCAAGAAAGTGCTGACAACTTTGCTGCAGAGTTTCCTGGATGTACTGCCTATGCAAGTTATGAAGCGCTCGTTGCAGACCCAACACTCGATGCTATCTATGTTGCCTCACCACATCCTTATCATGTGAGCAACACTGTTCTGGCACTTAATGCCGGTAAGCCTGTTCTATGTGAAAAACCATTGACGATTAATGCAACTGAAGCGCGTCAGATGAAAGCGGCAGCAGATGCCAACGGTGTAGCGCTAATGGAGGCAATGTGGGCGCGCTTCTTGCCACACATGCATAAAGTTCGCGAAATTCTTGCTTCTGGAATACTCGGGGAAATCTGGGCTGTTGAAGCAGACCATGGACAACGTCTTTCTGATTACGCCAACCCGCGACATTGGGAACCCTCACTCGGAGGTGGAGCGCTCCTTGACCTCGGAATTTATCCCATCTCCTTTGCGCATATGGTCCTTGGTGCTCCAGATAAAATTACATCCTCTGCAACCTTTACAGATAAGGGTGTTGATGCAAGCTCATCAGTAATTTTCGATTACAAGAGTGGCGCACAGGCGATATTGACTTCTACCATGATGGTCTCAACTCCTTGTCGCGCCACTATCTGCGGAACTCTTGGAAAGATAGAGATTGATCGCACTTTCTATAACCCAGCAGCGATGCGTGTGATTATGCATGATGGAACAACCACTGAATATCCCAACGATTACAAGGGCCATGGTTTACGCGAACAAGCCCTTGAGTTTGAAAAAGTAGTGCGCAATGGAGAGAAAAGTTCACAGATTTTGACTCCAGATGAATCAATACTCATTATGGAATCACTAGATGAAGTACGCAAGCAAATTGGTCTGATCTATCCCAGCGAGCGATAAGTCGGGCTAAGCAAAGATTTTACAGGCGCGCGAGATCAGCGACTCCGACGAGTCCTGCCTCATTTCCTAATTGTGCTGGAACAATATCTGGATAGGGATGCTTACCTGCAAAGGGCATATGGCGAATCATTGATTGGCGAGTTGGTTCAAGAAGTATCTCTCCAGCATCAACAACTCCCCCGCCGATGACAATTCGAGTGGGATCTAGGATCACACTTAATGAGGCGATCCCTGCACCCAAGTAATGCGCAGTTGTATTAAAGGCTGCGAGAGCTACCGCATCCCCTGCCTGAGCGGCTTCAGTGATGTGCTTTCCCGTGAGTCCGTCGAGGGTTCCATTTCCGAGGGAAAGAAGGTTGCGTGCCAGTTCTGGAGTTGCACTAATTGCTTCACGTGCATGACGCATAAGCGCGCTTCCACTTGCATATTGTTCAAAACATCCACGCGCACCACATCCACAGAGATGTCCTTCAGGAACTACTCGCATATGGCCGATCTCGGCCGCTGTTCCAAAACCACCTCGATAGAGATTGCCGTTCACAACTATTCCACCACCTATGCCAGTACCGACAGTGACAATCAACAGATGATCATGTCCGCGACCAGCGCCAAAGGCTGCCTCGCCCCATGCTGCAGCGTTAGCATCATTTTCGATAACAACTGGAAGACCAATCAATGCAGTCAGCTGGGCATCGAGATCAACGCCGTTCCAGCCAGCGATATTCGGTGTTGCCAGCATTGTTTTTCTATCGGATGAGACAAAACCTGCAGCCGAAATACCTACTGACTCCACTGAGTAAGCATCCATTAATTCGCGTGCAACATCTGCTATCGCTGCTGTGAGCGCTTGACCACCTTCGC
>JBIJAL010000004.1:0-31746 GCA_044345775.1 Candidatus Planktophila sp. | reverse complement strand
CTCTCGCCAAAACTTTTGATTATGGCGATGCGCGATCATGCAATGACAAAGGTTGTTGAAAACGAGGCTATTGTTGGTGATAACGCCCCTATTTCATTAGATGTTCTCTGGTCTTGTACAACGTGTGGTGCTTGTGTTGAAGAGTGCCCGGTTGATATCGAACACGTTGATCACATCGTAAATATGCGCCGCTTCCAGGTACTTGTTGAATCTGAATTCCCAACTGAACTGGGTGCCACGTTTAGAAATCTTGAAAAGACCGGAAACCCATGGGGTGCCAATCGCGCAGATCGCGAAGGATGGATCGCTGAATGTGATTTCCCAGTGCGACTTGTTGAAGGTGAACTTCCATCTGAAGTTGAATATTTGTTCTGGGTCGGGTGCGCTGGTGCCTATGAAGAGCGCGCAAAGAAAACGACAAAGGCGGTGGCAGAGCTGCTTCACATGGCTGGTGTTAACTTTGCAGTTCTAGGAAAGCGCGAAACGTGTACCGGCGATGCACCACGTCGAGCCGGTAATGAATTCCTCTATCAAATCCTTGCCCGCGAAAATATCGAAACATTTAAAGAGACCTTTGGTGATCGCCCTAAGGGTAAGAAGAAGGTTGTAGTTACCTGCCCACATTGCTTTACAACAATTGGTCGTGACTATGCACAAAGTGGTTACGAGTTAGAGATGCTGCATCACACTCAGTTGCTCAACACGCTAGTCCGCGAAGGTCGCCTTAAGACGAGTCCACATAAAGCAGATCAGAAGATTACATTCCATGATCCGTGCTACTTAGGTCGTCATAATCAAATTTATGCGCCTCCTCGTGAACTCCTTGAAGCATCGGGTTGTGACATTGAAGAGATGCCACGAAACCAAGAGCGATCATTTTGTTGCGGTGGCGGGGGATCACGTATGTGGATGGAGGAAAAACTTGGTACACGTATCAACCTCAATCGCGTAGATGAAGCGATTGCAACCGGCGTTGCCGAAGTTGCTGTTGGTTGTCCGTTCTGTCGCATCATGATTGGTGATGGAATGACGGCTCGAGAATCAGATGTTGAAGTATTAGATGTTGCTCAGGTCCTGCTTCGTAATATGAAGAGTTAAATTACCATTCAATGCCATCTGCATGTAGGTCTGGATAGGACTTATCAGGGTGTCGCTTAATTTACTGCTAGCCTTTGTAAAATGAAGAAGTTGGTATCCATTCTTATCTTTATAACTTTAGTTTTAACACCAAATGTTCCGCAAGCCAATGCTGCAGTTAAAGCGGGTTCAGTTTGCAAGAAAGCGGGCCAAGTAACTACCTTCTCTGGAAAGAAATTCACCTGTGTAAAGAAGGCAAATAGATTGGTTTGGAATAAAGGTGTTGCTATAAGAAAGGTGACACCGACACCGACACCGACACCGACACCGACACCGACACCGACACCGACACCGACACCGACACCGACAAAAATTAAATTTGTTCCTTGGTCGTTAACTTTCGCCACCGAAGATATGGTTCTAGCGGCACTTCAAAATACGGATGAGTATCTTGGGGCCGTAATCCCCAACAATTCATATTCATTTACGGTTGACCCGGCCATTTTGGATTCAGACCGTACATGGATCACTCAAATGCTTAACTATACAAATGGGGCTTTTAGTGACGTTTTGCAGGGCCGAGTTAAAGTCTTTCTTGGATCAACTCATCAATGGTCAGCAAATGCCATGCGCAGTGCGGGTGTCTGGGTAGGCGATCCAAGGAGTCCTTTCCCGTGTAGTTCGGGAGATAGAGATGCTTACTGTGCTGGCCCAGATGTTGCGTTGATGACATACAGCGATATATACGCTCCGAACTCTAACTACCGATGGGATGTTGGAAGACGCTCCACTCCTGCGCATGAACTCTTCCATACTGTGCAGTTTGCATTAAATGAACCAAACGTGGCGCCAAGCAATAAAGCTTATATTCCGCGGTGGCTCATGGAAGGAAGTGCTAATTACTTCGGTTTCTATATTGTGGATAAATTGAAGTTTGATAAATATGAGAATGGCCGGCTACAGCAAGTTAATACCAACCCGAACTACCGCACCGTCATTCCATTGGTCCAGTATGACAACTTCGCCTCTGATCCTTACGGGATTGGTCAAGCCGCATCTGAATACTTGATTGCCTCTATTGGATTTGAAAACTTTTTAAATATCTGGAGATACACAAAAGCAGAGGGTGGTTTTGAGCCGGGGTTCCGCAAAGCCGCAGGGATAACTATTTTGGACTTTTATGACAAGTTTGAAGCTGCCCGCGGGTCGATGAAAATCGGTAATGGTTAAGTGTGTCTCTACTTGTTTAAGTATTAGATTTGCTCAAGTGCTGCTCCGCAATATGAAGAGCTAAATTACACGGGTGTAATTCATCCACATCTGTGGGCTTACTTGTGGATAAGTATCCTGGTAATGAGCGCACCGCCAACTAGGCCACCTACATGGGCCCGCCAGTCGATCCCTGGGACGGTAAAGCCGATCACCAAGTTAATTCCAACTGTGATCAGCACAGCCTGCATCCCAATCCCGTAACGCCTACCCATCACCAGAATTGCGCCAAAGAGACCAAAGACGGCTCCAGATACTCCGATGGAATATCCGTTAAAGGGGAGGAAATATGCCGAGGTCAAGGAGCCGGTCAGAAGTGAGAAGAAGAAAATCGCGAAGAACTTTGTTTTACCGAGAACACTCTCAATCTGTGTTCCAAGAGAGTGTAGCGCCAGCATATTAAATGCCAAGTGATAGGGAAGATCACTTAATTGGTCATGTACTAGAGCCACAGTGAAGAGGCGATACCACTCGCCATAACTTTGCATCTCTGCCAAAGGTGGCAGATAGAAATTGTTAATGAGTAGTGGATCAATTTTCTGCCAGAGAAAAAATCCACAGATAATTGTGATCAGACTTAAAGTCGCAGAACGATAAGCCTTCACGATCGACTACTTATGCAACGGTGACGCTATTAATTACTACATCGCTAACTGGCTTATCTCCTGCACCAGTCTTTGTTGTTGCAATTGCATCAACAACTGCTTGGCTTGCCGCATCTTTAACTTCACCGAAGATCGAGTGCTTACGGTTGAGGTGAGGTGTTGGGCCAACGGTGATAAAGAACTGTGACCCGTTTGTATTTGGTCCTGAGTTAGCCATCGCTAAAAGATATGGGCGATCAAATACGAGTTCGCCATGGAATTCATCTTCGAATTTATATCCTGGATCTCCAAAGCCTTTACCCATTGGGCATCCACCTTGGATCATAAATCCTTCAATAACGCGGTGGAAGATAAGGCCGTCGTAGAAGTTGCCAGTCTTCTTGGCTCCCGATGACATATCTGTGTACTCCTTGGTGCCAGTTGCTAGACCTACAAAGTTAGCCACTGTCTTTGGTGCCTGGTGTTCAAACATTTCGATAACAATGTCGCCCAGATTTGTATGGAGTGTTGCAGTTGTCATTGATTAAGCCAATCTATGAAAGGTATATTGGAGGTAAGGAAGTTTATAGTCAGAGATTACACGATTAAGAGCCAGCACCTGAAATGAGATTATGGGTTACACCAGTTACAACGGCTTGGGTCTATTGATTCTGCAAGTGGGGCTCCTTCTGCGCTATGGCTGCATTTCACACAGCCGTAAAGCAAAGCTTTGGTTGCACTCTCTGACACTTGCCCGCAGTCACTGCAGGTTAAGCCGAATATAGCTTTAACCGCGCCCCAACCTGGTGTTGCACATTTAGGACAGAGAGAGGAAATCTTGGCGGCAAGACGTTCTGCTGCAATCTTAATATTTTTTGCACGGGATGGAGAACAATGTGCACGTAAATCTGATTCGATAAATATTGGATCTACATTGAGACGTTTCGCTTCTGCAAGAGCGCTCAAGAGAACTTCTTCGGTAGAAATGGCCTTTGCTATTACCTGGCTGTACCCAAACTCGCTTCTTACAATCAATTTGTGGTTCGGGAAATCCGATTTAGCCAAGAATGAAGTTAAATCCATTCCGTCTTCGTACTGCAACACGTGCGCATTGATATCAAAGGAGCGATAGCTTTCCACAATCTCAAGGTTGTTGATTGAATCGATAAAAATTATTGTTTCAATATCTGAGGTAAGTAAACCGATCTCTGGATCAGCCCCGATTGATCCTTCTGAGGCGATTGCATAATGCAGACCAGATACTTTTAGGCCAAGCAGCGCCTTCCTTCGCACCGTCTCTAGCTGGCTACCCTCTCTCTTGATCTCACCTGCAAAACTTCCAAACTGATCTGTATCAACATCAAACTCCGTGACCCTCATTCCTAGTCGCGAAAGGAAAACGGGGGCAATCAGTGAACCTTTCTGATGAAGTGTCGGTAGAGCTACGGATTGGCCCTTATAAGAATCAAGGATCGACATAACTAATCTTTAAAGATCTCAATTAGCTCCCCAATTGAATGTGAAGCCTCACTTGGGTGCCTAAATTTCTTCTTTGGGTTTACCGTGTATCTATTGCGACGACCAATTCGCTCAACAGTTATATAGCCGGTTTCCTCCAAATCACTGAGGATTGAGAGTGTGCTTCGCTCTGTTATTCCGATTGTTGCCGCTATTTCTGAGACTTTAAGGTCTGGATTTTGGGCAATGCGAATCAAAATGTGGCCATGGTTTGAGAGAAAGGTCCATGATCCTTGTTCGGTGGCAGACATGTCCTTATTATACATGTAATTTGATACATGCAATAAACATCATGTATTATATCAATATGAGCGCTTGGTCGATTGCACAGGCAAATATCACCTCCGTGGGCGTACTTGCCTTTATCTTTGGATTTATCGCATCTCGGGCAAAAAGTAATTTAAAGTTACCTGATTCGATCTACCAATTTATTTCTATCTATCTTCTCTTTGGAATCGGTCTTAAAGGTGGGCATTCTCTTAAATCGGTCGGTTTTACCCAAATCCTAACCCCAGGTTTGGTGACGCTGGCACTAGGTGTTCTTATTCCAATCCTTGCCTTCTACTCACTGCGTCTTGTTCGCGCACTTTCGGATATCGATAGAGGTTCACTTGCTGCGCATTATGGTTCTACATCCTTAGTGACCTTCTCTGCAGCTCTCTTATTTATGGAGAGCAATTCCATCTTTGTCGAAGGGTATGCACCTGCACTTTTAACATTGCTAGAAATCCCTGGATTAATCGTTGGAATATTTCTTGCGAGCACTTCTATCTCGCACCCTGATGTTAAATGGGCGACAACTTTGAGAGAAGTGGTTGTGGGTAAGACGGTATTAATCCTTCTTGGTGGAATGTTTATTGGATTTCTTACATCACCGTCTGGATATGAAAAAGTTCAACCGTTCTTTATCGAACTACTCGCCGGCTTCCTCGCACTCTTCTTGCTACACCTTGGCTACTCTGCTGGTAGTAATTTTCATGAAGTGAAAAAGGTGGGCTTGCCGCTCAGCCTCTTTGCAATCGTCTTCCCAATTATCGGTGGGGTGATGGGTGTGGCTGCTGCTAGTGCAATTGGTTTATCAATTGGTGGCGCTACCGTCTTAGGAGTTCTCTGTGCCAGCGCTTCATATATTGCAGCGCCTGCAGCGGTATCTATTGCTCTACCGCAAGCAAATCTCTCTCTTGCTCTATCTGCCAGCGTCGGAATTACATTCCCATTTAACTTAATTGTGGGAATTCCGTTATATTACAAATTCGCACAATTATTTGGTTAGGTGATAGGAAGGTAAGAATTGTGGAGACCAGTTTTCTGGTTCCAAGATTGAAACTTGTGGAGACCAGATTTACTGGTTCCAAGATTGAAACTTGTGGAGACCAGGGGAATCGAACCCCTAACCCCCGCCTTGCAAAGGCGGTGCTCTACCAATTGAGCTAGGTCCCCGTATTAGAACGGGTGGGCCTAGGTGGACTTGAACCACCGACCTCTTCCTTATCAGGGAAGCGCTCTAACCAGGCTGAGCTATAGGCCCGCAAGCGATCATGTGAATCGATGCGGAAAACGCAAGGTTACTTGAAATTGATCAAGTCACCAAAACGGCTCCTACAACTACAGGCGTGAAGACTACTGCTTTTCCTCGGAAATCTCATCTTCCCCGTTGCGAGTTACCGACAAGAGGCTGACCCCTTCGTCGAGATTAACCAGGCGAACCCCCATCGAATCTCGCCCTGTCTGACGAACCTCTGCCGCCGGTGTGCGCATCACTGTGCCGCCGGATGTGATCGCTAGGACTTCATCACTATCTGAAATTACAAGAGCGCTGACCAAAGAGCCGCGCGAACCTTCATCAATTTTTGCTGCCTTAATTCCAATACCACCGCGACCCTGAAGGCGATATTCATCGATTGGGGTTTTTTTGCCATAACCACCATCGGTTGCGGTGAAGACAAAAGATTGTGCGTTACTTGAATTGATTCGAGACATTGATAAAAGTTCATCGCCTTCGCGGAACTTCATTCCAATCACACCGCTAGTTGATCGACCCATGGGGCGAAGTGACTCATCATCTGATGTGAAGCGAAGTGACATCGCTTTCTTTGAGACTAATAAAATCTCGTCATCTTTATCTACGAGCGCGGCAGCAACAACTTCATCGCCTGGCTTGAGTGAGATCGCAATAAGTCCTCCACTGCGTGGTGAATCAAATTCTTTTAATGCAGTCTTCTTCACTAAACCATTTCTGGTTGCAAGAACTAGGTATGGAACAACATCGTATGATTTAAACCAGATCACTTCTGCAATACGTTCCTCTGGTTTAAAAGCTAAAAGATTTGCCACATGTTGTCCGCGCGCATCGCGACCGGCATCTGGAAGTTCGTGAACTTTTGCTCGGTAGACGCGGCCTTCATTTGTGAAAAACAGAAGCCAGTCGTGTGTAGATGCGACGAAGAAGTGATCAACTATGTCGTCCTGCTTTAAGGCAGCACCCTTTACACCTCGGCCGCCGCGACGTTGTGATTTATACAAATCTGCATTTGTGCGCTTGGAATACCCGCCGTGCGTAATTGTTACAACCACATCTTGATCTGGGATCAAGTCTTCGGCTGAGAAATCACCTTCACTTGCCACTAACTGTGTACGTCGATCATCACCGTACTTGGCGACCAAATCTGCAAGCTCTGTCTTAATAATGTCGCGTTGCTTTGATTCAGAGGCGAGAATTGCGTTGAGTTCAACAATGTCGCGCATAAGGCCGTCGTACTCATCATTAATCTTCTGGCGCTCAAGGGCTGCGATTCGACGCAACTGCATATCGAGGATGGCGTTGGCTTGAATTTCATCAACATCAAGGAGCTTCATCAAGCCTGTGCGCGCTTCTTCCGGTGTTGTAGATGCACGGATAAGAGCAATAACAGCATCAAGAGCGTCGAGTGCTTTGAGGTATCCCTTAAGGATGTGGGCGCGTTTTTCTTTCTCGGCTAAACGATATTTAGTGCGGCGAACAATAACTTCAACCTGGTGTTCGATGTAGTACTTGATGAACTCATCAAGACGCAATGTTCGTGGAACACCATCAACAAGTGCCAACATATTGGCACCGAAGGTGTCTTGTAATTGGGTCTGTTTGTAAAGGTTATTTAAGACAACTTTAGGAATCGCGCTATTTTGAAGAACAATGACAAGTCGTTGCCCAAGACGCTCGTTACCTTCATCACGCACATCTGCAATACCTTTGATTTTTCCATCTTTAACAAGTTCTGCAATCTTGAGCGCTAAGTTATCTGGGTTCACTTGATATGGAAGTTCTGTAACTACAAGACATGTGCGCTTATTAATCTCTTCGACTAACACTACGGCGCGCATAGTGATGGATCCACGGCCTGTTCGGTAAGCCTCTTCAATACCTGTGCGACCGACGATGAGGGCTTTTGTTGGAAAATCTGGTGCTTTAACAATTGTGATCATTTCGTTTAACAATTGATCAGATGGCATATCTGGATTTTCCAGTGCTAAGAAAACTGCCTGTGAGATTTCACGTAAGTTATGAGGTGGGATATTTGTTGCCATACCTACTGCAATTCCCGCACTGCCGTTAACTAACAGATTAGGGAAGCGACTTGGCAGAACTACAGGTTCTTGTGATCTACCGTCGTAGTTCGGAACAAAATTCACGGTATCTTCATCGATATCGCGCATCATCTCCATGGCGATAGGTGATAAACGCGCTTCGGTGTAACGCATTGCCGCTGCTGGATCATTTCCAGGAGATCCAAAGTTTCCATTGCCATCAACAAGTGGATAGCGCAGTGACCATGGCTGGGCTAAGCGAACGACGGTGTCATAGATCGCGCTATCTCCGTGCGGATGGTAATTACCCATCACATCACCCACGATGCGTGAAGATTTGTAATAACCCTTATCTGGTCGATAGCCAGCGTCATACATTGCATAGAGAACGCGACGGTGAACTGGCTTTAACCCGTCTCGTACATCTGGCAATGCGCGGCCGACAATAACTGACATCGCATAGTCGAGGTAACTGCGCGCCATTTCAACTTGTAGATCAATTTTTTCAATGCGGTCGAAATCATCGCCAGGATTTTTCATCCCTGTGCGGTCAATTGGATTTTCGTCTTTATCTTTAGCCATTAGATATCCAAGAACCTAACATCTTTAGCGTTGCGCTGAATGAATTGGCGGCGTTGTTCGACATCTTCACCCATGAGCACTGAGAAGAGGTCATCTGCGGCCGCTGCATCTTCAAGGGTTACTTGAACAAGAACGCGGTGCTCAGGATCCATTGTTGTATCCCATAACTCTTTAGCTGGCATCTCGCCAAGACCTTTGAAGCGCTGAATTCCATCCTCTTTGGGAAGACGCTTTCCTGCATCGATTCCAATTTTGATCATCCCATCGCGTTCGCGATCGCTAAAGGCGTACTCCACAGGATCTTTTCCACCCCACTTTAATTTATAAAGAGGTGGTTGTGCGATGTAAACATAACCACTTTCGATAAGTGGACGCATAAAGCGAAAGAGAAGGGTGAGTAGAAGTGTACGGATGTGTTGCCCATCAACATCAGCATCCGCCATCAAAATAATCTTGTGATAGCGAAGTTTTTGAATATCGAAATCATCATGAATACCTGTACCAAGAGCTGTAATTAATGCTTGAACTTCATTATTTTGTAGGACTCGATCAATGCGTGCCTTCTCAACATTAAGAATTTTCCCGCGGATTGGAAGAACTGCCTGGTTACGGGAATCACGTCCACCTTTTGTGGAACCGCCAGCAGAATCACCTTCAACAATATAGAGCTCACACTTTTCTGGTTCAGTCCATTGACAGTCAGCGAGCTTTCCAGGCATTCCGCGTCCTTCTAGCAGTCCTTTACGGTTTCTACTTAAATCACGTGCTTTTCTCGCTGCAACACGTGCTGCTGCGGCATCAATGCTCTTTCGGACAATATCTTTACCTTCACTCGGGTTGGCCTCAAACCATTGTGCAAGAAATTCATTTACTGCCTTCTGTGTAAATGATTTTGCTTCAGTGTTTCCAAGTTTTGTCTTTGTCTGTCCTTCGAATTGTGGTTCAGCTAATTTGAGGGAGACAATTGCTGTAAGACCTTCACGTACATCATCGCCAGTAAGGCGGTCTTCTTTCTTCTTAATAAATCCTTGCTCTTCACCAAATTTATTCACAATCGAAGTGAGCGCTGTTCGGAAACCTTCTTCGTGTGTTCCGCCTTCATGTGTGTGAATTGTATTAGCGAAGGTATAGACGGATTCAGAGAATCCTGTATTCCATTGCATCGCCACTTCTAAACTAATCTTTAACTTCTTATCTTCTGCCTGAATAAAGATGATTGATTTATGTTGCTCACCGCGGGTTGAGTTGAGGTGTTTCACAAAGTCTGCGATTCCACCTTGGTATTGATATCTAACAGTGAGCGCTTCACCTTTATCATCAACATGTCCTGGGCGCAGATCGGTGAGAGTTAAAATTAAACCGCGGTTGAGAAATGCCATTTCGCGGAAACGTGTTGAGAGAATTTCAAAAGAGAAATCTGTTGTTTCAAAAATATCTGCTGCTGGCCAGAACTGCACAGTTGTTCCGGTGCGCGTAGATGCCTCACCTTTCTCAACAGGAGCATTAGGAACACCTAGTTTGTAACTTTGGCGCCATATGAAACCATCGCGATGAACTTCTACTGATAAATCAGAGCTCAATGCGTTAACAACTGAGACTCCAACGCCGTGTAGTCCACCTGAAACAGAGTAGCCGCCATCGCCGAATTTTCCTCCCGCATGTAAAACTGTGAGCACAACTTCAAGTGCTGGCTTTTTTTCAACTGGGTGAATATCAACTGGGATTCCGCGACCGTTATCAATTACTTGAAGTGAACCGTCTTTCATTATTGTTATATTCACTTCGGTGCAATAACCAGCGAGCGCTTCATCTACTGCGTTGTCGACGATTTCATAGACGAGGTGGTGGAGCCCTCGTTCACCGGTGGAACCGATATACATACCTGGGCGTTTACGGACGGCGGCTAGGCCCTCTAGGACGGTGATCGAACTGGCGTCATATCCGCCATTTTTTTCGCTCACATAAACTCCTAAAAACGCTGTATGGGGCTACAGGGGTCTTTTCCCTCGAAGCAGGGCAATATCCTATCGTGGAATTGTCGGTGGCAATCCGCGAATAAGCCCTAGGGTGGGGATTAGAGGGACGATCTCGCTCGGGTTGAGGGTACCTAGTGGGTAAGCCTTTTAACCCGACCTTTAACCTAGCTTTTAGCCATAGGTATCGCGTGGACCTCTAGCCCCGCGAATTGTCCGGATCCCCTTCTTCCATGAAGGTGGGGTGGGGCCGGTAAATCGCAGTGATTCAACGAGTGCTCCTGGGGCGCTAGATGTAATTGTTGCTAAGAGTTGATCGTGTACCGCTTGTAACTGTGTCGCCCATGCTGTCGATGAACATTGAATAAGAAGCGTGCCTTCATAGATAGAGATTGGCGTTGAGTGTGTAGCAATATCGCTTCCGACAATTTTCTCCCATTGAACAAAGAGATTGCCTTCAGCTAACCCTGACTCCCATTGTCTTTGGTTAACGAGGTTGTTAAGTACATCGCTAATAAGTGTTGGGTCGCCCGGTTTTGATTTCTCTTCAATTATCTCCGTTTTT
Organism: Candidatus Planktophila sp.; assembly: GCA_044345775.1. Taxonomy (GTDB): domain Bacteria; phylum Actinomycetota; class Actinomycetes; order Nanopelagicales; family Nanopelagicaceae; genus Planktophila. Next base: position 20,614 of record JBIJAL010000004.1, on the reverse strand, counting down.
TTCTTCTTTATAAAACCAGTCTTATATGCTCTAAATAATTCAAGGGCTAAATCTATTTTCTTAGCGCTCATTTTGTGGCCTTTATTTTTGTGACAGAACCTGGTGAAACATAGAAGCGCTCAGTAAGTAACTCTTCTGGTAAATCACTTTCTACCGCTGCAGTGATAAATGTTTGCTCTGCTACACGTGTTACCGCCACTAGTTGCGCGCGTCTAACCGTATCTAATTCGGCGAAAATATCATCAAGAATCAATATGGGGTGCGATCCTTCTTCGCGCAGTAACATGAAAGCGCCAATGCGTAGAGAGATTGCTATCGACCAAGATTCACCATGGCTGGCATAACCTTTGGCAGGAAATTCACCCAGATGTAGATATAGATCATCACGGTGTGGACCTACAAGGCTCACACCTCGCTCTAATTCATTTCTTGCGACCTCTAATTGTTTATCTGTCAGCACTTTTACATTGGAATCAAAGTCTTTTGACAGACCTTCGGTAGATGATTTATATGCAATTGATGCTGGTTTAACTTCATTTAAGTTGGCGTAAGTCTCAGCAATGAAAGGATTAAGTTTTTCAACAAGGTTGATTCTCTCGGCGGTGAGTTCGGCACCTAATGTGATGAGTTGCTCTGTCCATGGTGATAAAGCGTTCTCGGGGGCACGTGTTTTGAGTAAAGTGTTTCTCTGCCTAAGTACGCGATCGTAATCAGAGATTACACCTGCCAACCGTGGGGTTCGAGTAATAAGTAATTTATCCATGAAATCACGGCGCCCTGTGGGTTCACCGCGAACAAGATCTAAATCTTCAGGGGTAAAGTAAATAACTTGCAGTGCACCAAGTATTTCACGCTGTGACTTAGTTGGGTTTTGATTAATTCGTGCTCGGTTTGCTTTATGAGCATTAATTTCGAGATCAATGGCAAGTGTTCTCTCATCACTGGAGATTTCAGTACGGATAATCGCTTGTTCAAGGTCTCTGTGAATCAAAGGTGTATTAGTTGAAACACGATGTGATGAGAGGAAGCCAAGATAGATGAGTGCTTCGGCAATATTTGTTTTGCCGCAGCCGTTATCTCCTATAAATGTGTTTACTCCTGGTTTGAAAAATAACTCTAGATTTTCGTATGAGCGAAAATTTGTAAGAGTGAGCCGTGTTACACGCATTATTTAACTATGTGTTAACTATGAGGCATAACGCATAGGCATAAGAAGGTAGCGGTAATTTTCAACCGCGCTTCCAGATGCCTCGTTCTTACCCATTAATATCGCTGGCTTATTTGATCCAGTAAATGAAATTTGCACAAATGGTGTGCCTACCGCTTGTAAACCATCGGCTAAAAATGTCGGGTTAAATGCAATTGAAATTGGTTCACCGGTGAGCAGAATATCAATCGCTTCTGTTGCTTGAGCTTCTTCACCTGCACCAGCTTCTAATGAAAGTGATGTTCCGTTAAATTCCAGGCGTAGTGGGACTGTTTTATCAGTCACGAGCGCCACTCGTCGAACAGAATCTAAAAAGGGTGCTACTTCAACTACTGCTGTAGAGATAATGTTTTGATCTAATAAGTGGCGATATGGTGGAAATGTTCCATCTAACATCCGTGATGTCATTGTTTTTCCAGAACCAGCAAAACCGGCAAGGCGGTCGTTGTTTGCGGTTGGAGCCAATGAGAGTGCCACTTCTTTTGACCCCGCTAGTGATTTAGCCGCTTCTGCAATTGTTCGACCGCGTAAGAGCGCTGTTGTTGAGACACCTGGTTGAGATGGTTGCCAATTAAATTCTCGTACTGCTAAACGGTAGCGGTCTGTCGCTGCTAGCGTCATTGTCTCTTCGTTTATCTCAATATGAACACCTGTGAGTGTAGGTAGTGAGTCATCACGGCCTGCCGCGATTGCTACCTGAGCTACAGCTTGTGCGAATGTATCGCTGGAAACAACACCTGTCGCTTCAGGAAGTTCTGGTAGGTGTGGGTATTCATCAATGGAAAGTGTGGGGAGTGTAAATTTAGCCGCCCCTGATGTAACTAATACACGTGTGCCATCGAGTGTGATTGTGATTGGTTTATTTGGAAGAGATCGGCAGATTTCAGCGAGAAGTTTTCCTGGCACTAAAACTTTTCCTTTTACGACAATATCTGCAGTGAAGTGAGCTTTACTTGATGTTTCTAGATCTGAACCTGATAAAAACACCTCGTCGCCGGTGGCATCGATAACAATTCCTAATAACTCGGTTTTAATTGGTCGGGTAGAAAGGCTGCGTGAAACCCAATTCACTCCATCTGTGAGACCGTGTTGGTCAACTGTAAATTTCATCTCTACCATCCTCGCCTTACCGCTCTTTGAAAGTCTGGCACATTGGGCGCCATTGTTAAACTCCCACCTTCGTAGTTCGTGTGTGGGTCTTTCTCTCTATATAAAGGTAGTAGTAGTAACTAGAGCACTTTTCTGTGGAGTAACCCGTAAAAAAGTGTAAAAGTCCTGTTCAACCTCGGTTAACACCACCCTTTACCTGTGTGTGAAAGGTGGGTAACACTCGTATTTTTGTGGATAACTCTCCTGTTTCAAGAGGGGTCACTCTTGTAAAAAGGTTTTCCCTTTAAAGAAAAAACCTTTGCCCACAGAAACAAGAGAGAAAACCATGGTTATCCACAACTTTTCCACAGTTGGGGGTAAAGCGACCTAATTTGGACATATCTACCCCAACCGCCCTTTATTTAGTTTTTAGCCGCCACCTTAATTCTATTGGTGAGCTCGGTGACCTGGTTATAGATCGAGCGTCGCTCAGCCATAAGCTGGCGGATTTTTCGGTCAGCGTGCATCACTGTGGTGTGATCACGGCCGCCGAACGTTTGACCTATTTTTGGCAACGAGAGCTCTGTGAGTTCGCGACATAAATACATCGCGATCTGGCGTGCATTTACCAATACACGTGAACGCGAAGTACCACATAAGTCATCCAGTGTGAGGCTGAAGTACGAGGCGGTCGAGGCCATAATCGTGGCGGCGGTAATTTCAGGTGTGGCATCACTTGGGATCAAATCACGTAGAACGATTTCAGCCAACCCCATATCAACCGGTTGGCGGTTAAGGGAAGCAAATGCGGTCACACGGATAAGTGCGCCTTCAAGCTCGCGAATATTTGTAGAAATCTTACTTGCAATAAATTCAAGAACATCGTCAGGAGCATTTAATTTATCTTGCGCTGCCTTTTTACGAAGGATTGCAATACGGGTTTCAAGTTCGGGCGGTTGAATATCAGTGATTAAACCCCACTCAAAACGACTACGAAGGCGATCTTCTAGTGTTGTTAATTGTTTTGGTGGCCGATCTGATGAGATAACAATCTGTTTATTTGCATTATATAAAGTGTTAAATGTGTGGAAGAACTCTTCTTGGGTCCGCTCTTTATTTTCTAAGAATTGAATATCATCGACGAGAAGAATATCTAGGTCGCGGTATCGACGTTGAAATGCAGAAGCCTTATCGTCGCGAATTGAGTTAATAAAGTCATTTGTAAACTCTTCTGAAGAGACATAGCGAACCCGGACGTTGCCATATAACTCTTTGGCGTAAGCGCCAATTGCGTGTAAAAGGTGGGTCTTACCCAAACCTGAATCGCCATAAATAAATAAAGGGTTATAAGCCTTAGCTGGGGCCTCTGCCACAGCGACCGCCGCTGCATGAGCAAAACGGTTTGATGCACCGATAACAAATGTTTCAAAAATATATCGAGGATTTAGTTGAGAAGGTTCTTCATTTTTAATCACACTCGAAGCATCGCGACCAAGTGTTTTACTAGGTACAGGTGTGCTATCCACAACAATTGTTGGCGCTGGAAGATCTGCAAGCTCAATATTTTCATCAATCATCACCGCGATATTTGTCTTGTCACCAAGCTCGCGAGTGAGAACCTCGTTAACAACAATGCGTAGTCTCGACTCAAGAACATCTTTCGCAAAAGCGTTAGGAGCCGCTACAAGAAAGCTTGTTCCATCTTCACCTTGAATCAACCCAAGAACCTTGGTCATCATAAGAAAGGCGCGGTGCTGGGGTTCACCGATAGAGACATGTTCGATCACTCGCTCCCAAAGGGCGCTTAACTCCACATCTACAACTGCCATCGAAGCCCCCTTATTCAAAAAATCACCCACACAACCACCCAGAAAAGCGCCATACAGTTATCCACAAAGTTATCCACAGGCTGTGGTCTAAAGTAGGGGTTGAGCCCTACAAAATCCCGAATTCGGCGGATAGCCTGTGGAGAAGTCGAAAAGTAGAGCTCTTTGAGGAAAAGCGCAAGTAGTTATCCACAAGTTCTCACTCGCGCCAGGTTGAGCGTGGAAGAGGGGGCGAGTTTGACCCTTAGGCGGTGCGCCCTCTACCGTTACCCCGTTGCTTCCCCCGCACTTATGAATCCGGGCTCACCAAGGCCTTACACGACAAAGTTTTGCATCAGTTTATTTAAAGGAGTTCGACCTCATGACAAAGCGTACCTACCAACCAAATACACGCCGTCGCGCCAAAAAGCATGGATTCCGTGCCCGTATGGCTACTCGTGCAGGTCGCGCCATTCTCGGTGCCCGCCGCGCAAAGGGCCGCTCACGTCTTTCAGCGTAACTGCTAAAACACGGAGCTAAAGAGTGCTTCCAAAGAACGCACGCCTTACTGCAAGCGAAGATTTTGCTCAAGCAACAAAGAGCGGATCTCGCCTTACTACAGAGAACCTAGTCGGATATCTTTACATTAAACCTGCCACAAACAATTTAGAACCGGCACATTCTCGATCAGGTCTTATTGTTAACAAATCTGTCGGCGGATCTGTGAAACGCCACCGAATCGCTCGACAAATCCGTCATGACATTGCGCCACTGGTCTTACAACTCCCAACCAACTCTCTCTTGGTAATTCGAGTACTGCGACAAGCACCATCTTTCACAACAGAGGTCAACACGTTAATCACCGGATTAATTGGCCGCACCTCTCCAGTGAAGGCGCGATCATGAAGATTCTGCTTACCCCTTTAACTTTCCTCATCACGCTATATCAAAAATTTATCTCACCAGCATTTGCACCTCGCTGTAAGTATTACCCATCATGTTCGAGTTACGCGCTGACCGCGATTACAACATATGGAGTTAAAGGTGTCGGGATGGCAACATGGAGAGTGTTGCGTTGCAACCCATGGTCCCATGGCGGGGTTGATTACGTTAAGGAAAAAACAAGTACAGAGCAATCACTTGAGAGCATGAAGGCGGCGGCGTAACTATGGGCTTTATTCTTAATCCTCTATACAACCTTGTATCAGGAATCATCGTTCTCTTCCACAATCTTCTCTCACCCCTTCTTGGAAAAGACAGCGGTGTCACGTGGTCCCTATCAATTATGGGACTTGTTGTGGTCATCCGTATTGTTCTCATCCCACTCTTTGTAAAGCAGATCAAAAGTCAGCGCGCGCTCACCGCCTTACAGCCACATATGAAAGAGATTCAGAAGAAATATAAAGATGATCGCCAGAAGCAATCTGAAGAGATGATGAAGCTCTATAAAGAACACAAAACCAACCCTTTAGCTTCGTGTCTACCAATTCTTGCGCAAGCACCGATCTTCTTCGCACTCTTTACAGTGCTTAACGGGATCGCAGCGAAGACTCCTGAAGGTGTAGCTGCACCAATTGCTCGCGGGTTTTTAAAAGGTGAATACCTCGAAAGTGCAGCACAAGCAAAATTCTTTGGTGCAAAAATCTCTGAAACATTTCTTGGTAGTGATGATATTAAAGTTAAATTAGTTACTGTTTTTCTCATCTTTCTTATGTCAGCAACAACATTTACAACACAGCGCCAATTAATGACAAAGGGAATGCCAAAGATGGATTCCAGCAACAATATGATGTTGCAGCAGCAAAAAATTATGTTGTATTTATTTCCAGTGATCTTTGCAATTTCAGGTGTGAACTTTCCTGTCGGAGTTTTGATCTACTGGTCGACAACAAACTTTTGGACATGGGGACAGCAGTTCTATGTCATTAAGAGAAACCCAACGCCAGGCTCTCCAGCCTTTGAAGAGCTAGAGCGGAAAAAAGCGAAGAAGAAGGGTGGCGCGCTACCCCCTGACGGAGCCCCGGGTGAGGGAAGCACGATCGAGGGGGAGAACCCTGCTGCCGAAGAGGTTAAAGGGCAGCGCAATCAACCCAAGAAGAAGAAAAAGAAGAAGAAGCCTTAATTCGGGCATTTATCACCAATAGTATTAAATCCCATTAAAAGGGATTAATTAACCAAGGAGAGTGTAATGACAGAGGAAAATTCAGTTCTAGATGACGTGGTCGAGGAAGTCGGCGAAGAGAAGTCAGCGCCAAAGGCTCCAAAGAGCGCGGCGAAGCTAGAAGAAGAGGGCGATATTGCTGCCGATTACCTCGAGGCGCTGCTCGATATCGCAGACCTTGATGGCGATATCGATATTGACGTTGAAAATGACCGCGCCTCACTCGCCATTGTTGGTGGCAAACTCGGCCACCTCGTTGGTCAGGAAGGGGAGGTGTTGGATTCAATTCAAGAGCTCACCCGTCTCGCCGTTCAGACGGCAACCGGTGATCGCAGCCGTCTCATGCTCGATATTGAGGGATTCCGCGCCAATCGTCGTACCGAATTGACCGCACTGGCCAGAGAGAAGGCGAAAGAGGTAACCAGCACAGGTAACTCAATTACCCTTGAGCCAATGAACGCCTTTGAGCGCAAGATCATCCACGACACAATTCAAGATCTCGGACTCACCAGCGAATCAGATGGTGAAGACCCTCGTCGTTTCGTCGTCATCTATCCCGCATAGATAGCCTCATAAGCACCCCATGTCCGGCAGTGGCGTTTCACGTGAAACACTCATTGAGCGCTACTTTCCAGAGCGCCTCACCGAGATAGCTGCCTATGCCCATTTTCTCTCCACCGCGGGAATTGAGCGCGGATTAATTGGTCCTCGCGAGGGGGAGCGAATCTGGGAGCGCCATATCTTCAACTGCTTGCCCGTCACCCAACTCCTTCCACAAGGGGCCTCCCTCTTTGATATTGGTTCAGGGGCTGGCCTACCTGGAATCGTCATCGCTCTAGCTCGCCCAGATCTCAGAGTTACCCTCATTGAACCCCTTGAGCGTAGGGTCGCCTTCCTTAATGAGGCTGTCGAAGGCCTTGATATCGAGGTGCTTCGCGGAAGGGCCCAAGATGTGAAGAAATCAGCCGACTTTGTCACCGCCCGCGCTGTCGCCCCCCTTGAGAAGTTAAAGAAGATGAGTTGGCATATGGTTAAAACAGGAGGGAGCCTTCTTGCGATGAAGGGGGAAGGCGCCTCCGCTGAGATGGAAGGGGTCAAGGGAGCGACCCTCCACGAGATTTCCTTAGAAGGAATTGAGCTGGGGCGCATAGTCGCCATTAAAAAGGGTGCTTAGATAAGGCTATGAGCCAGAGCAACGATGATTCACGTGAAACATCGTCCACCCCAGCACCAGTTATTGGGGTCAGGCGGTTAAAAGAGGCGATGGCTAAGCCAGCCTCAACCCGCATCTTCACCGTTGCTAACCAGAAAGGTGGGGTCGGTAAAACCACGACTACGGTAAATATTGCCGCCGCCCTCTCCATGGGAGGGCTTCGCGTACTTGTTATTGATTTAGATCCACAGGGCAATGCCAGCACCGCCCTCGGTGTTCCACACCGTGATAACGCCGGAATCTATGAAGTTCTTATGGGGACTCATGAAATCTCATCCGTTGTCCAGAAGGTGGCAGGCTTTCCCTCACTTGATTGCATCTCTTCAAATACATCTCTTGCAAATGCAGAGATCAATTTAGTTTCAATGGTCGCGCGAGAATTGCAATTAAAGGAAGCGTTAGAGACGCTGAGTGCAAATTATGATTACATTTTTATCGATTGCCCACCTTCACTCGGACTACTTACCGTCAACGCTTTTGCAGCAGCAAAAGAATTATTGATTCCAATTCAAGCGGAGTACTACGCGCTAGAAGGTTTATCTCAACTACTTGAAACATTTGCAGTTGTTAAGAAGCGGTTGAATCCAACACTCAATCTTTCAACAATTCTCTTAACTATGTTTGATGGGCGTACACGTCTTGCAAACGACGTTGCCGCCAATGTGAGAACACATTTCCCAGATGAACTTATTGATATTCCAATTCCACGTGCTGTACGAGTCTCTGAGGCACCGTCATATAACCAGACAGTAATGACATACGACCCATTATCACCAGGGGCGATTGCATATATGCAAGTCGCTCGGGAAATTGCGGAGCGCGGGAAAGCAAAAGATTTAACGGAATTTGATTCAAATGTTGTAAGTATTAATTACAAGAAAGATGGAGAGAGCGCATGAGTGTAAAACGCGGTGGGCTCGGGACAAATCTAGATTCACTCATTCCAACATCACTTACTGTTGGTAGAACAGAGGTCGCACAACAGAACGAGGTACCGATCTCAGCGATCGCACCCAATCCTCGCCAACCACGAACACATTTTAATGAAGAAGCACTCAATGAATTAATTGCATCCATTAAAGAGATTGGGATCTTGCAACCTCCTGTTGTGAGAAAAGTTTCTGAAGGTCGCTATGAACTCATTATGGGAGAACGTAGATTAAGAGCAGCTAAGGCCGCAGGTCTGACAACCATTCCTGTGATTATTAGACAAACTCCTGATAATGAATTACTTCGCGAAGCACTGATCGAAAATATTCACCGGAGCCAACTCAATCCTTTAGAAGAGGCTGCCGCATATGCAGGGCTACTTGATGATTTTGGATGTACACATGATGAGTTAGCTACAAAACTCGGACGATCTCGCTCACTTATTTCAAATATGCTTCGACTACTCAATTTGCCGGCATCGGTGCAACGCAAAGTCGCCGCAGGAGTGATTTCTGCAGGACATGCGCGTGCACTTCTTGGTTTAAGCGATGAGAAAGAGATTGAAAAACTTGCCCACCGAATTGTCGCTGAAGGGTTAAGTGTTCGTGCGGTAGAAGAAATTGTTGCAACTGCTCACCCCACAAAAAAGGGTAGTAAAAGAAAGAGCACGGTTGGTATTTCGGGCACAGCCTTGGCGAGTGCTGAACTGTTAAGTGATTATCTAGATACCCGCGTCAGCATCGAACAAGGTAAGGGCAAAGGGAAGATCACCATCGAATTCGCTGGAAGTGAAGATCTACAGCGCATCGTGGATTTAATTGAGGGCTGAACCTCGACGGTTCATCTCTTGATGCACTACCTGCCCCAAAGCCTTTACACCTTCACGAATTCTCTCTGGTGTTGGGTGGCAATATGAAAGGCGCATTGACCACGAACCAAACCCGTCGGCGTAGAAGGCAGTTCCTGGCACATAAGCAACTTTTGCAACAATCGCCTTTGGCATCATCGCCTTAGTATCAATTTCAGGCGGGAGATTTACCCATACATAGAAACCGCCACCAGGTTTTGTCCATGTCGCTTCTTTAGGGAAATACTCATCAAGTGATTCCAGCATCGCATCGCGCCGGACCTTATACACATCACAAAAACTTGCGATTTGATCTCTCCAAGGTTGATGAGTCAAGTAATTAGCGATAGTTAATTGGGTGAAGTTAGAAGGGCATAAAATTGAAGATTCAGAGGCGATCACTAATTTATCTTTGAGTGATTGCGGCACTAAAGCCCAGCCAATGCGAAGACCTGATGCGATTGTCTTTGAAAACGAGCCCAAGTAGATGACATTTTCGGAATCCTCTGCGCGCATCGCATTAGGTGAGGGACGGTCAAAACCCAAAAGCCCGTATGGGTTATCTTCAACAACAAAAATCCCCTCTTCTCGGCAGATTGTAAGAATTTCAGTACGGCGATCAGCTGGAAGTAAAACACCTGTGGGGTTTTGATAATTTGGAATAAGGTAGAGAAACTTTATTTTTCGTCCAGCGGCGCGAGTTACCGCGATCGCTTCACGTAATGATTGTGGGACCAACCCATCCTGATCCATCTCAACATGTACAACCGATGCTTGGTATTGGCGAAAAGTGCCGAGAGCCCCCACGTATGAGGGTGCCTCAACCAGGACTACATCACCCGGGTCGATAAAAATTCTAGAGATCAGATCTAGGGCCTGCTGAGAACCAGTTGTGACGACAATGTCATCAGCGTTGGCACGAATTCCTTCAAGGGCCATCACATCACAGATTAATTCGCGAAGTTTTGGGTGGCCCTGACCGCTTCCATACTGAAGAGCCTCTGCGCCGTTAGTGAGAATTAATTCATTAACAACACTTGCCATCATATCCATCGGAAGCGCCGAAAGATTAGGCATGCCGCCAGCCAGCGAGACGATCTCAGGCCGTGAAGCAACAGCGAAGAGAGATCGAATTTCACTTGGAAGCATCCCGGCGGCACGAGCAGCAAAGCGCTCTTCCAGCTTCTGTGGCGCTCCTGTATGAAAGCGGGTATTGATCTCAGACATAGGGAGAAGTGTCGCATATCCGACCAATTACTGGGTGAGCTATTTAGCGACGAATACCAGCGCTTCGAAGATCTGAGAGTCGAAGCGTTCCTGTTTTTGCATCATCTTCAGCGGCGAGATAGAGGCGTTGGATAGCGATAATAAATGATTCGGCGAGTGCATCACGAAATTCAGGGGATGCTAAATTCTTGGAATCATGAGGGTTACTTAAATACCCACAATCGACACGGACTGATGGCGCTTGAGTCAGGCGCAATAAATCCCATGTTTTAGCATGGGTTCTACAGTTAAGAAGACTTGTACGTGCAGAAATTTCACGCTGGAGCAGAGAAGCAAATCGCTCGCCAACAACTGAGTGGACACCGTGGGCGTCACTTCCATAAAAATAAGTCGCCACACCTTGTGCTAAAGGATTCTCATTGTTATCGGTATGTAGTGAGATGAAGAGATCAGTCGGATTCGCATTTGTAAATGCGATTCGCTCACTTTCGGTCGGAGAATTGTGTGCACCGCGAGTAAGAAAAACGCTAGCGCCAAGTGCTAAGAGACGACCTTCAATTCGAAGCGCAATGTCATAGACAATATCGGCTTCACCAGGATTATTACCAGGATCTAAAACAATTACCTTATTCGCAAGCGCTGGGCCTCTAGTACGAACAGCAGCACTTTCGCGCATATAAGTTGGCGCGCCACCTGAAACAATTTTAGTTAAACGAATAAGGCCGATAATTGTTTCTGGCCCACAGCGACCATCAACTTTTACACCGACAGATTTCTGAAACTCCTTGATCGCTCCTTCAGTGCGAACCCCATAAATTCCATCGACCCGCCCACAATCAAAACCCATCTCCGTCAATCGTGATTGCAGTGATGCGACATCATCGCCATGCATTACGGAATTACTCTGAAGATAGAGCGATCGATCACCTAACTTCCAACGCGCATCTTCAAGAGCGCGTTCGGTGGCAACATCTAGGATCCCAGTGACGTTAAGCCCACGCTCTTGCTGAAAAGAACGAATCTGATCAGGTGTGAGCGGTGGGTGCATTATCTCAATCTCTTAATTTTAAATAAATGCTTCGAGGTCTTTAAGAAGAGCAGGCTTTGGCTTTGCGCCAATAATCGTCTTCACAACCTCGCCGTTGACATAAACATTAAGCATTGGAATCGATGTGACACCGTACTTAATAGCAATAGCTGACTCTTCATCTGTGTTGAGTTTTACAATCTTAATCTTGTCTCCATATTCGTTGGAGATATCTTCCAAAATTGGTCCAATCGCACGGCATGGCCCACACCATTCAGCCCAGAAATCCACAAGGACGGGAGTGCTGCTCTTAAGAACAACCTCATCAAAGTTCGCTGCTGTTACCTTACTTGTTGCCATTGAATCGCTCCAGTTTTATTTTTTGTGAGATGAATGTGTATACAGCCTAGATTACTAGTGCGAGAGAAATTTTTCAGCGTCTAGCGCTGCCTGGCAGCCAGAACCTGCGGCAGTAATTGCCTGACGGTAAGTGTGATCAACAAGATCGCCACACGCAAAGACTCCTGGCAGATTGGTCCTGGTTGAACGACCCTCTACTTTGACATACCCCTCGTTATCGCAATCAATCTGGCCTACGAGTAGTTCACTGCGAGGAATATGCCCGATGGCGACAAAGAGACCAGTGAAATCGCGTTGTGAAAGCTCTCCTGTAACAGTGTTCTTTAAGGCAAGCGCTTCTACTTTATTCTCTCCTAAGATGTCTACAACTTCGGTATTCCACAACATTTCAATCTTTGGGTTATTGAGTGCACGATCTGCCATGATTTTAGATGCACGCAGAGAATCACGACGGTGTATCAATACAACTTTGCTTGCAAACTTAGTAAGGAACGTTGCTTCCTCAACTGCGGAATCTCCACCACCGACGACAGCAATTGTTTGATCCCGAAAGAAAAATCCATCACATGTGGCGCACCATGAGACTCCGCGGCCTGACAGGCGATCTTCATTGGCTAAGCCAATGTGGCGATAAGCAGAGCCCGTTGCGAGAATTACTGCGCGAGCCTGAACAACATTCCCACTCCCATCTTTTATAGTTTTAATATCACCTTTAAGGTCCATCTCAACAACATCATCAGTGATGATCTCTGTTCCAAAGCGAGCAGCCTGTTTACGCATACTCTCCATTAACTCCGGCCCCATGACTCCATCGACAAATCCTGGGAAATTCTCGACCTCGGTTGTAGTCATAAGCGCACCGCCAGCGGTGACAGAACCTTCATAGAGGACAGGGCTCAGTTGGGCGCGCGATGCATAGATCGCAGCGGTGTAGCCAGCAGGACCTGAACCGACTATTACTAAATCACGAATCATAGGTTTAGCCTACACACTTAGGAGCCATTCTTTCTCTTCTTCAAAAGACCGCGTCCAAATTCAGCGAGAGTTGCGATCTCTGAGATTTTAAAGAGTTTTGCGAAGAGTAGATAGAGAAGTCCGCTCGCAGCCAAAATAATGCAGAGGCGAATCGCTCGCAATAGCGCTGATGAATCAGAGCTCTCCCATTTAAGAAAGTATGTCAAAGCAAAGAGCGGAGCCATTGCAAAAAACGAAGCGATAAATAGTTTCGCATGGTGCCCGGCAAAGGTTGAAACAGATAACTTTCCTACATGTTTCTTTAAAAGCCCCAGAGTAATAAATAACCCAAAAATATAGCTGACAGAAAATGCCACACCTAAACCAATAGTTACCTGCTGACTATTGAGAGTATAGAGAAATAGATACGAGAGAGCGGCAGAAATTATATTAATAATCAAAATTGAAAGAACTTGTGTTCGAGTATCTTCGAAAGCATTAAAACCGCGAATGAGAATCAAGTTGATCGAAAAAGCCACAAGCCCCAAACTTAGGGCTGAAAGCACCTGCCCGATGTAGCGAGAGTCCTCTAAAGAGATTCCAAAGTAGAGTGATTCGGTCATCAGAGGCCCGAATAGAAAAAACGCGACACTACTTGGGACAGTTATCACGCCAACCATTCTGATTGTTCGAATAAGTTGTTTATGCACCTCTGCCACATTTTTCTCGATTGCTAATTTAGATAAGTGAGGCAGAAGTGCAGTGACGATCGAGATAGTGACAATTGAGTAAGGCAATAACATAATGTAATAAGCCGCAGTAAATGGTGTGAATCCCACCCCGGTTGTGATTCCTTCTTGAGAACTTCGAACCGCCGCGCTTGTTGCAACATTTACAGTGACTAAATACCCAAGCTGTGAAATGAGGACATAGACCAGTGTCCAACCAGCGAGTGAAAATGATTTACCCAAGCCGTGTAACCCAAAGCGGATACGAAGATGAATCCCTGATCGTTTTACAACTGGGATAAGAATCAGCGCTTGAACAACAATGCCAAGAGTCGTCCCCCAACCAAGGAGTTGAATCTGAAAATCAGTGATTGTCTCTAAAGTTATTGAATTCTGAAAAATAAGAACCCCGGAAAAAACCGCGATAACTACGAGGTTATTGGCGATGGGAGCCCACATTAAGGGGGCAAAAGATCCCCGTGCATTGGCAACCTGCCCCAACATTGTAAAAAGACCCAAGAAGAAAATCTGTGGAAGGCAATACCTAGTGAAGGCGATTGCGATCTGATTCTCAGCTTCAAAACCAACTGTCGAAAATTCTGGGGCATAGAGACGCACAAGAGCCGGGGCAAAAACAACGCCGAGAATTACCAACAGTAAAAGAATTCCTGAAATGGTCGTTACTAAACGCGATGCAAAACCATCTCCACCATCTTCATCGGCAAATGAGCGCACAAGTTGTGGGACAAAGATTGCGGTGAGAGCTCCTCCAACAAGAAGGTTATAAAGAATATTAGGCATTGTATTTGCCACGTTGTACGTGTCAGCAAGGAGCGCGGTGCCTAAAACCGCGACACCAAGAATCGCACGGAAGAAGCCGGTGATGCGGGAGAGAATGGTCCCAATTGCCATCACACCTGAAGCGCGGAAAAGTTCATTATTTTTCATCAACGCCCCTTTCTAATTCGGCGATACGTTTGAGTAGCTGCACCAATAAAGAGTAGAACTGCAGCACCAGTTGTAAACCACGCCACTCGAGAGTCGATCAGAGTCATAGTCAGAGCCAGTTTTGACGATGGGCCAAGCCACTGCCCTTTAGTATTTGTGAGAATAGCGCTGATATTTGATGAGCCCGATGCGACAACTGTGAACGGAACTGCAAATTGAGTTCGAGATTCTGGCGCCAAAGTTATCTGGCGCATGTCATTAACTAGCACCTTAATGTTAGAAGAGCGAAAGATGAGATTGACTGTAACTGCGGAGCTAAAACCATTTACAAGTGTGAGTGGAACCTCAACAGTTTCAGAAGTAAGGGCATACTTTCCAGGATTTATCCGCAGCTTCGCTCGTTGTTCGGCTACCCCAACAATTGCGTTAGTTGCGAATTTTTCAGAGAGCTCTCCGTTGATAGATGGGGAGAGAAGAATTGCCAATCGAGCACGGAAGAGCGTGAGTTCAGGGGCGGTGACAACTGTGGAGAGCTTTGAAATTGCTTGTCGATTAACTGTGTAGTTTTTCCTAAGCGGGCCGCTGATTTTTGCACGTCCTTTAGTCACATATGACTCATCCACTGCAATGGGGCGTGCAAGATGAAAAGAGACTCTCTCGGCACCATAAGAGAAGTAAAAAGCCAGCTCACTTGGCGCAAGCTGTTCTGCGATTGTAATATCAGGATTTCCATAAGCGATAGGCGTAACTTCAGCGCCCGATGTAGCAATCTTTAATTGATCGAGAAATGCAACTGCGACATCAACACCTTGACCATCACTTTCATCAGCAAGTGCGTAACCATCGGTCATCGCTTCAACTTCATCAAGAAATGCACCATCAATAATCCAACGAGTTTGAGCAGGAATAGATGTGAAAATCAGTGAACCCAATCGGCCTTCAGGAGAAAGTGAGGTTGCGAGTTCATCATCGATAAATCTTCCATCAATGAGTTGGTGAGGTCTTTCAATAAGTTCAATAGTACGAGTAGCGGCGGTAGCTGCATGGGGGAAAGAAATCCCAGCAAGGGTGAGAGCGAAGAAGGCGAAGAAGAATTTTCTCACTCAGATGCCCCAGAAACTTCCGTCGCTTTAGTCCGGGCAATTAACTTCTTCTCATCTGGATATGCCAAAAGTCCGATGATTTCACTCAGAGGAAACCAACCCACCTCATCCACTTCAGATTCTTGAGGCGCTAAAAGTCCACCCGTTTCTTTAAATTGAAAATGGTGGACAGTCTTATGAATACGTTTCCCACCCGCCATAAACCAGAAATCAATCACACCAAGCGAGCGCTCAATCTCAGAAGTTATTCCAGTCTCTTCTGCAACCTCACGAATGGCAGCTTGCTCTGGAGTCTCACCTTCTTCAATGTGCCCCTTTGGCAGTGACCAGAGAATGCGAGTTCCCGAAGAATCTTTATGATCGCGTCGCCCAATGAGTAAGCCTTTTGTCTTACTTTCATCAATAACAAGGCCGCCGGCACTTATCTCATCTACACGTTTTACATACGGTGGTTGTGGAGTAGCTGATTTACCTTTTTTTGCTGGGGCAGTCGTAGCGACCTCGCCAGAGGTGTGATTCTGTGGGGCGCGATGTGCAGGACGCTTGCGCCTGCGCTTCTTCTTAATACCTTCGCTGCCCGCACCAGGTGCCGGGTTCATGACATAAGGGTAGTGCTCAGGACTAGCCTTAGCCATTATGCCTTCACCTCAAAACGATAGAGCCCCACAAGCGGGGCTGAGCGCTGCCAGCGAGATAGCCCTCGCCTCATTAGTTCAGCGCGCACCACTTGCTAGTTCTCTGGCGGCGGTTTTTCAGGAGAAGGGTTTTACCCTCGCGCTAGTAGGTGGTCCTGTGCGCGATGCACTACTTGGAAGACTTGGCAATGATCTTGATTTCACAACCAACGCCCCCGTTCTTGAAAGTAAGAAGATTCTGCAGAAATGGGCCGATAACGTTTGGGATACCGGGATTGAATTTGGAACAGTTGCTGCAAAACGTGGTGATACAACGGTTGAGGTAACGACATATCGAAGTGATACGTACTCAAGTGGCTCAAGGAAACCTGATGTTGAGTTTGGTACATCTATTGAAGGCGACTTATCGAGACGAGATTTCACCGTTAACTCAATGGCGCTTGAATTAACTGGTGCCACACCAGTTTTTATCGACCCATACGGTGGCCTTATTGATTTGGCCAATAAAGTTCTACGCACACCAAATACGCCAGAGAATTCCTTTAGCGATGACCCGTTGCGCATGTTGCGCGCGGCGCGCTTTGCAAGCCAATTGAATTTTGAAATCGCACCAGAAGTTCTCTCTGCTATGAAAGAGATGGCGAACCGCCTTGAGATTATCTCTGCAGAGCGAATTCGCGATGAAATTACCAAACTGTTGATGTCTGCACATCCACGTATCGGAATTACAATTCTTGTTGATACCGGACTAGCAACAAAAGTTCTGCCAGAAATTCCACAGTTACGACTTGAAGTAGATGAGCACCACCATCACAAAGATGTTTACGATCATTCGATTACAGTGTTAGAGCAAGCGATAGCTTTGGAAGATCGACTAGGTGGACCTAATCTTGTTATTCGTCTAGCTGCGCTATTGCATGATATTGGAAAACCAAAAACTCGCGCATTGATTCCAGGCGGCGGTGTCTCTTTCCATCACCATGAAGTTGTCGGCGCTCGCCTAGCGAAGTCTCGCCTCAAAGCGTTGCGCTTTAGCGGGGAAATTATCGAAGAGGTAGAGACACTCATTGCGCTGCATCTACGCTTTCATGGATATGGTGATGGTGAATGGACAGATTCTGCGGTGCGCAGGTATGTGCGCGATGCAGGTCCCTTACTTGATCACCTCCATGTGCTTACCCGAGCAGATTGCACAACCCGCAATGCTCGGAAAGCAGCACGACTTGCTGCAACCTATGACGGTCTCGAAGATCGCATTGCCACTCTCATGGAACAGGAAGAGTTATCAAAAATTCGCCCTGACCTTGATGGTGTAGAAGTCATGCAACTACTTAACTTAAAACCCGGAGCCAGCGTTGGTAAAGCTCTTGATTATTTGCTGGAACTTCGGATGGAGCAAGGACCGCTTGGGAAAGAGAAGGCGACTGAACTCTTGCACCAATGGTGGGCTAAGCAGAACGGATAAAGAATTTACTTGGCCGCAAAATAGTTACGGCGGTTAAGAGATAACCAAGACCCACAACTGTTGGCAGGACCCACGAATCACCATCGGTGGGCAGCAAGAACGCTGCCAGAAGAGCTCCACTCACAATTGAGATGTTTACAACTACGTCATAGACGGCAAAAACTCGACCGCGATAAATATCATCAATTTTTGATTGCACAAGCGCATCATTGGTTACCTTCACGCTCTGTCCGCAGAGCGCGGTAAAGAATGCAGTGAGCGCTAAAGTGAGAGAAGTTCGTGTTATCGCCAGACCAATTACACTCACTGACGCTGCAAGCATTGCAAATCGAATCCAACGATGACGTCCGAATCTTGTGACCCCAAATGGTGCAACTATTGCGCCAATAACCAAACCTATTGCGGCGGTTACAATCATAAAAGTCACACCCGCTAAACCTGCATCAGGATCTTGGGGGTCGTTAAAGAAATTGCGTTCAAGAACTAAAGTCATCAAAGTCAGCGCAGTCAGTCCGCCTCGTTGAATTGCAATTGCAGCAATACCTCTTGCTGCATCGGCATGATCTTCGAGAAAACGGAGACCTTCACGCATCTCACGAAAACCTTGAGTGAACGATGCCTTCACCATTTCGTGCGGCAGAGGTCCAATTTCTTCACGTGTAAGAAGAGATGCCAAAAAAGCGGCAGAGAGATATACAAATGCCGCGACACTGACAATTATCGCATCGGCATAATCTGCAGTCGCGACTGAATCAATTATCTTGCGAATTCCTAAACCCAAGCCCCCGCCAATAACAACCCAGACCGAACCACCAGTTACAGCGTAAGCATTTGCTGCAATGAGTTTTTCGCGAGTTACCATCAAAGGCAACCCGGCGGATAAGCCCGCAAGAATCAAACGGTTAACACCAAATGCGATGAGAACAAAGATGGTGAGCTCAACACCCGTGTAGCCCTGAAAAATAAGAAGTGCGATGCAAGAGAGAGTGAGAGTTCGGATGAGGTTTGAAGTTACAAGTATTCGTTGGCGCGAGAAGCGATCAAGGATTGTTCCAACGAATGGTCCGATCACGGAGTATGGAACTAAAACAAGTGCAAAAGCCAGTGCGGCACCCATGGGGTCAGCTTGTCGCTCGGGCGAAAAGAGAAGAAAGGATGCGAGGGCACTTTGAAAAATTCCATCAGCCGTTCCGCCCGTCCACCGCACACGAAGTAGCCGAAGAAGTTTTCGATCGAGGAAGATCTCTTTAGCGCTCACTGGGTAAGCGTAGTAAGGCGAGAGCGATTATTCTGTGCAGGTGGCAAAGACTCTCGCTCTGCGATCTCTACGTGCTTATATTGACTACACCCTTGATAAGCGCGCGACATTGACCGCCCTTTTCCGCGGAGTTGTTGATGCCTGTGATGCTGATCCATATCTCATGAGAGCTGCGAAGTACCACGGTGAGAAAGTGGAGAGGAAGTGCCCAGTCTGTAAAAAATTAGAGTTGGTGGAACTTCGTTACACATTTGGCGATCAGCTTGGACAATTTTCAGGTCGAATTAAATCTCCTGTGGAGTTATCGATAATGGAGAGTGAGTTTGGTGAGTTTTCAGTCTATGTAGTGGAGGTTTGTCGGGGTTGTTCATGGAATCACCTCTGTTCAACCTTTATATTGGGTGACGGAACTACGCGTAAACCGCCACGAAAAGTGCGAACGCTCGAGGACGAGTAGATAACAGGTAACCTTTAGTAATGGATAAAGCAACGATTCGTCGCCGCTTGTTTCGCACCACCATTTTCCTCGGTGGATTTGGCTTTATCGCCGGCTCTACCCTCTTCGCCTTCGCCTGGTTCACGGTTTCAATTCCCGACCCGAACGAATATGTAAATAGCCAGGCGACCATTATCCAATATGCAAACGGTAATGAGATCGGCCGCATTGGAACTCAGAACCGTCAGATTTTGCCTATTGCAAAGATTCCAATGGATATGCGTAATGCAGTGTTGGCTGCAGAGGATCGAAACTTTTACTCAAACCAAGCATTTAGCGTTACTGGAATCGCGCGAGCCCTACTTAACAATCTGAAGTCTGGTGATCTAAACGCACAGGGTGGCTCAACAATTACTCAGCAATACGCGAAGACCGCTTTTCTCACATCAAGCAGAACAATTGAGAGAAAAATTCGTGAGCTCGTTATTGCGATGAAGTTGGAGAACGCGCTCTCAAAAGATCAAATCTTTGAAAATTACCTCAACACGATTTACTTTGGTCGCGGATCATATGGTGTGCAAACTGCTTCACAACAGTATTTCAACCGCAATGTGAATCAACTTACTCTTTCTCAGACTGCGGTAATCGCAAGTATTTTGCGGGCACCTGGTTATTACGACCCTTCGCTATCTGAAAATAACCTTGTACGACTTCAAAATAGATTTCAATATGTCATCGACGGTATGTTGGATCAAGGGTGGATTACACAGGAACAGGCAGATGAAGCAAAGTTCCCAGAGGTAACACCTCGAGTAACATCTGGGTCACTCAGTGGACCTAAAGGACATATCATTTCCCAAGTCCAAAGGGATCTCGGTCGACTTGGTTTTACTGAAGAGCAATTGCTTGAGGGTGGATTAGTTATTCGCACAACCCTTGTGCAAAAGGCCCAACAATCAGCGGTAGATGCAGTCACCAAGCTTTATCCAAAGAGCGCACCTGATAATTTACGTATTGGGCTCATTGCAATTAGACCGGGCACGGGCGAAATTATTGCTATGTATGGAGGTCGTGATTATCTAGAGCGCCAACTCAATGATGCGACACAATCAATTGCGCTAGCGGGCTCTACCTTTAAACCATTTGCACTTATCGCTGGCCTTGAAGCAGGAATTCCTTTAACGTCAATGTGGAATGGTGATTCACCACAAACGTTTGATG
>JBIJAL010000039.1:0-10205 GCA_044345775.1 Candidatus Planktophila sp. | reverse complement strand
AGACTTGATATTTGCCACGTGGTGAACTCCGACTTTTCTTTGTTGGTGACCTAGCCGGTGGGCTAGATGCAGATGCGAAGGTTATCAGCCCACCTACGCTCGCCTCAAATCGGGAATTCTCGCCCTAACCAGCAGCGCGAGCGGCTGTAATCGTCGCCAGCGCCTTCTCGAGAGCAAAGATCGGATCTGAGGCCGCCCCCTTCACCTGCGCATCTGCCACCGCCAGGGCTTGCACCGCCTTTGCAATAGATCGAGGGCTCCACCCAGCTAATTGCCTGCGCGCCTTATCAATTTGCCACGGAGCCATTCCTAATTCACCTGCGACATCAAAAGATCTAGCGCCACGATTTACGCCGCTGACCTTTGCCAATGATCGCAGATTAGATGCCAGTGCACTTGTGATCATGACTGGGTCCGTACCAGTTTCAATTGCACTGCGAAGAGCAACAAGTGCTTCCGCAAGATTTCCATCGAGAGCTGCATCAGCAACATCAAATCCGGTGGTCTCTAAACGACCTTGATGAAAGGCATCAATCATAGCTTCATCAATTGTTTTTCCTGATTGGGCATCGAGGCAAATTTGTGAGACCGCCGCCTGCAGTTCACGCATATCGCTACCAAGTGCACCAACTAGTGCTGTGATCGCACCTGGTGTTGCTTTGCGATGTGCATCGAGAAAAAGGGATTTCACAAACTCTTCCTTATCGGATTCTTTCTTAAGTGGTTCGCAGGCGATAATTTCAGGTTTTGCCTTTTTGATCACATCAAGTAACGCTTTTCCTTTTACACCACCCTTATGTAGAAAGATCAGCGTTGTGAGTTCATCTGGCACAGATAGATATCTAACAA
The DNA here is from genome assembly GCA_044345775.1 of Candidatus Planktophila sp. Lineage (GTDB taxonomy): Bacteria > Actinomycetota > Actinomycetes > Nanopelagicales > Nanopelagicaceae > Planktophila. The sequence continues at coordinate 9,356 of JBIJAL010000039.1, read as the reverse complement.
TCTCTTCACGCGATTCTTCTGGAAGATCTTGCAGATCTTTGATGATCAGTGCGCGCCGTTCAGAGAAAAGTGAGGGTGCGAGAGCATCTGAAATATCTCCAACGAGAGCATCAGGTGCTGAGATAGTGGTCATTTCACACTTTTCTTCCTTGAGCTCTGCAACAATTTTTACTAGCGCTCGCTCTGCCAGTGCTGCTTCAGAACCGAGTAAGAGATAGAGAGATTTCATCGCCAACCCTTTCCCAACCCCAGTCAACTTAGCCCCATCGTAGAAGCGCGAATCCACTTCTACTTGTGCGAACAATAAATTCACTACCCCGAACCTGTATCGCAACTGCTCCATCGAGATCGGTGCGCAAGACCCGTGAGCCGAGTCTAGTCAGGGCATCGACTGTTTGTGGAGCCGGGTGGCCATATGTATTGCCCGTGCCCACACTAATAATTGAAACCGTGGGTGAGAGTTCACGCGTAAAACCCTCATCCTGAAATTTAGATCCATGGTGTGAGACTTTATAGATATCTACTTCGCCAATCAGGGGCGCAATCAGACGCTGACTTTCAGGTTCTATATCTCCTCCTGCAAAGAGTGAGAAGTCGGGTGCGCGAAGCATGATTGCGATGCTGGAATTATTCGGATCACTCACTTGTTCATCTGCCCATTGACCTTGTGGCCATAGAACATCAATTGTTATCTCTCCGCGCGTACCTTGAAAGGTTGCTCGAGTTCCAGCGCGAACATTTCCATACCACTGCATTGCAATCTCTCGACCATCTGCTGCCCCAGAATATCCACCGACATGATCGAAATGGCTATGACTCATTATTAACAATTCAATCTTCTTGATTCCTAATTGATGTAGGCAGCGATCTAGGGCGATGGGATCTGGGCCCACATCAAGAACTATCCCCCGATTATTTCCAAGATTGATCACCATGGCATCACCTTGCCCCACATCACAATTTGCAACCTGCCAATCACCACCTGGAAAACGTAGAAACCACGAGATCGCAATGAGCAGTACAAGTGCTGAAATAACTATTGTGCGATTGAAGATAAATCCAAGGGCAATTACACCTGCAATTATTAAGAAACTTTTACTCCCGGTTGCCAAAGTAATGAGAGGAAGATCTGAAATTACTGAAGCAATCCATGCCACCCATGCCGCCAGTGGTTTAACCATCCAGATAAGCGCCCCCGAAATCCACGGGGCCACAGGAGAGATAAGACCTGCAACGAATCCTACAATTGTCACGGGAGCAACCGCTGGGGCTGCAAGAACATTGGCAAGAATGCTCATCAATGAGATTTGCCCTGAGATTGCGACAATGACAGGGGTGCAGAACAAGGTTGCTGAAAGGGGAATTGCTATCACGATGGCAAGTGGTCTTGGGATCTTCTTGGAAAAACTTTCAATGAGTCTCGGTGCTAGCAAGAGGAGTCCTGCCGTTGCCAGAACAGAGAGTGCAAAACCAGGATCACGCACCTGCCAGGGATCTGCAACTATTACTGCGCCAATTGCAAAACCTAAAGCAGGCAGTGAGTCTTTTCCGCGATGTGTTCCTTGGGCCAGAAGTAAGACCGCTGCCATCGCTGCAGCACGGAGCACTGATGGAGATGGCCGTACCAGCGAGATAAATGCAATAAGAAAAAGTGCGGTGACAGCCAGACGTAAGGGAATTCGCCGAATGAGAAATTGCATGAGATATAAAATGAAGGTTGAAACGATGGCGAAATTGGCACCACTGACGGCCACTAAGTGAGTCAGACCCGACCTACGCATCTCATTCTTAAAGCTCTGACTCTGCAACGAAGTATCCCCCAAGACCATCCCAGGGATCAGCGCTCCTGAATCACCAGTTCCACTAGCGCCACGCAACCCATATCTGATTGCATCTAATGATCTGGCCCAACGCGATGCCTCTGTAAGAGCGAGAATTTCACCTTTGCCAATCAATAAGGCAGCGACTCGTCCCTCTTTACTTGCAACAGCGCTTGCTTGCAGGCGAATCTTTTGGCCAGGCAGTAACTCTTTGATTGCAGCATCAGTTGAAATCACCCGTGCAGGTGATCTCAATGTGTAGCGCTGATCCCCGCTACTTACTGCAACAACTCGCACTAAAGCGCTGTAGCTCTGTTCTGCAAGTGAATCCCCCATCACACGTGGTGCTAGTGCGTGCGCATCTGTTGCCATCACAGCAGTAACCTCTATCGATTGTCCATAGAGATCGCGAAGGATTGATGCCTCAAGAGATGATTGCCTCAATGACATCAGCGTTGCACCAAGAATGATTGCTGCTATCAGCAGAAGAGCGCGTAAAGATTTGGAGGCAAGAGTAAGTAGTAGAAGTAAGAGCAGACCGAAGGCAATAACCCACGGCCTGCTCCAGCTTTGAAAGAGCGCTCCGATCCAGATCGCACCACCCAGTGAAAGCGCTCGATAATCAGATAGGCGAACTCTCAGAGACGAATCTTCTCTTTAAATTGAGCAAACTTTGCTGGACCAATTCCTGACACTTCCAGCAGCGCTTCAAGAGTAACAAATGGACCATATGCATTGCGATACGCAACTATCCGCGATGCTAAGACAGGGCCTATTCCATCTAGTGCTTCTAACTCTTTTGCACTCGCCCTGTTAATTGCAATTGGTCCAGTATTTTTAGGCGGTGCGCTACGCGCAGTTGATCGTGACGATGACGATGCTCGAGCAGCTGCATACACATATACCTGCTCACCATCTTTAAGAATTCTCGCAAGATTGATATCTGAAACATCAGCACCCTTGAGAACATTCCCCGCTGCAGCAATTGCATCAACCACTCGTGAGTTTATTGGCAGTGAATAAACACCTGGGTTCATAACAGCGCCAGCAACATCAACGACCAACAACACGACCTGCTCTGGCAGCTCTATCTCGGTAGCTTCTGCGGCAACAACTTCCTCGGAAGCACCTCGCAGGAGTAAAACCCCTGAAGAGGCGATAATAAGAACGGCCAGTGCTAGCAAAGACTTTCGCTGCACCGATGTAAAGGCAAGGTCTTCCCACCAGTTACGGGCATTATCTAAGGTATTTCGAATCTGATTCATCCGCGCATCTTTTATGGCAGGTGAATAAAAGGTCTACCTATTTAGCAGCACTGGGGATAAATTGTGGCTAAGAAACGATTATTCGATCCAGCTCAGTTGAACCTTTGATAAGTACGAGGGTATATCCGCGAAGATTGAGGCTGGCTCTAAATATCCGTTCGCCATCCGAATTTGTAGTGATTCTGTAAATGTACCTCTTCTTCACACCCTTTTTGGTTGCGACCACTCTCATGGCGGTTGCACTATACCCAGTGCTGACTTCAATTCGCGTTGTTCCATTTGACTGCACAACCGCATCAACTGAATCGATAATCTCTTCTTCAGGGAAGATTTCATCAAGGGTACTCAAGTCATCATCGGCTGCAGGAATTGCCACTGGCATTACTGCTGTCGTTGTTTCAGTGGCTATAACTGCAGTTGCAGTAGCGGTCTCAGAACCCCCAGATGATGGTGCACTTGTTACTGTTGCAGTATCGCCTAGAACAGGAAGTGTTGGCGTTGAAATAGGGGCTGCACGCAGAGTTTCTCCGGATCCTGTATCCCATACACGACCAGTTGAATCTGTTGCGATTCCATCAGAGATGGTCATCGCAACTTGAGCACCATTTTTGATTGTGAATATCCCATTGCTATAGGTGACATTCGCGCCATGCCATCCCGCGACATTTCCAGTCGGTGAAGGTTTAGTTTGGAAGATGATCGCACTGCCAGTTGGACATCCCATATATTCAGATGACATCGTCCGATCATTGTTTCCGAAGTATGCATTTCCAACTATGACTCCACAGACATATCCATCAGGATGAATTACTGCATAACCACCTAAACCACGAGGCTCCGCCAGTGGTGTTGGCGTCGGAGTTGGGGTTGGTGTTGGGGTGACTGTCGGAGTACTCGTTTCAGCCACCACAGAAGCAGTTGATGTTTCTGAAGTAACAGTTTTGGTATCTACGCTCGTCGAAGGATTAGTCGGAGAAACGGTAGGTGCAGCCATCGTTGTAAAACTCTTGCTCGAAGTAAAACTCGAGCCGGCATTTGAACCAGTCACCGTAAATTGATAAGAAGTACCGGCTGCTAGTCCAGTTAAATTGTATGCAATGGTGTACTGGCTTCCTCCATTATTCCCTGTACAAGAACTCATAGAATCAATCCAGGTTGGTTTATATTCACCGGTATCCACTACGCCTGCAGGTCCAGTGACGGTGTAGACGTAATTCAAATTATCTCGATTTGGATACAGCATGGGACTTGAAGGTGACTCAAGACAGGTAACCCATTGAATTTGATTTTGACTATCCGCAATGCCATCTCCACGACCATAGATTTCTGAAGTCCTTCCGCTAATCAACCAAATGCCCGCAGTAATTTGGGAATTTGAATTTGCAACTGGGGTTGCAGTTGGTGTCGGAGAAGGTTCCTCGCATGTAACAAATTGTTTATCGTCACTTCGGTCGGTTGTGAAATTTAAATCCACGCCAATTCCGCGTAGTGATCCTTCAGGGCAGACAAATGCTTTATAGGCGTCACTAGCCTCCCAATCGGACTGTGATTGGCCTGGAGCGCTTTCAATGCGAGAGATAGGTGCAGAGTGTGCCGGAGTTGCAACTGAGGCTACGAGTGAGAAAAGTAACGCCGAAAGTATTTTCTTCATCCGTCTAACCTACTCTCCGTAACCGACAACGCTCGACACGTGACCGGTCACGAGCCCTTAGAGAACGATATTGACCAATTTAGGGGCGCGAGCGATCACTTTTTTAGGGCTAGCGCCAGCTAATTCTGCTGCAATCGTTGGATGGGCTAGGGCTGCCGCCTCAAGTTCACTATCTGAAATGGAAGGTGAAACCAAAATGCGCTCTTTAATCTTGCCGTTAATTTGAATAACCGCCTCAACTTCATCTGCAACAAGGAGAGCAGGATCAACTGTTGGCCACCCTGCGAGTGCGATTGCTGGCTTATGGCCAAGGCGCTCCCACATCTCCTCCGATGTAAATGGAGCAACGAGTGAGAGCATGATGGCGATTGCTTCTGTTGCTTCGCGAACTGCAGGATCTGCGGCGCCGCATCCGGAGTCGATTGCCTTACGTGTTGCATTGACAAGTTCCATCACGCGGGCAATCGCTACGTTAAATCTAAATGATTCAACTGCAAAAGATGCATCGTGCAAGGCCTTATGTGTTGCCTTACGTAAAGAGATATCGCCCTGTGTGAAATCAACTCCAGGAGCACTTGTTACATCACCGGAAAGTCTCCATGCACGTGTTAAGAACTTAACTGATCCAGATGGTGAAACATCAGACCAATCAACATCATCTTCTGGTGGACCGGCAAAGACCATTGATAGGCGAATCGCATCTACGCCATGATTTTCCAATTCATCTGAGAGGCGAACTAAATTGCCACGAGATTTCGACATAGCAGAGCCATCCATCACAACCATTCCCTGATTGAGAAGACGTGTGAAAGGTTCGTTAAATCCGAGCATTCCAATGTCGTGCAAGACCTTCGTGAAAAAGCGTGAGTAGAGAAGGTGGAGAATCGCGTGTGTAACTCCGCCAACATATTGATCTACTGGAAGCCAAGTATCAATATCTTTACGGCTAAATGGTTCGTCGTGGTTTGTCGATGATGGATAGCGCAAGAAATACCACGATGAATCAACGAAGGTATCCATGGTGTCTGTATCGCGAAGTGCTGGGCCGCCACATGTTGGGCAGTTGGTATTTACCCAGTCTGTTGCTGCAGCTAAAGGAGATTGACCCTTTGGTTTGAGATCAAGGCCCTTTGCATCAGGAAGTGTGAGAGGTAATTGATCTGCAGGAACTGCAACTTCACCACACTTATCGCAGTGAACGATAGGAATTGGTGTGCCCCAGTAACGCTGGCGAGAGACGAGCCAGTCGCGAAGACGGTAATTACGTGCTGAATTCCCCAGCCCTTTTGCCTCAAGTTCGGCGGTGATTGCAGCGATTGCTTCTATCTTCTTAAGTCCGTTGAGTGAACCAGAGTTGATCATCGCGCCATCACCAGTTGTTGCAATACCTGTATCGCTTGGATCTTCTTCACCTGTATCAAGAACAACGCGTACAGGTAATTTCATTGCGCGAGCAAAATCCAAGTCGCGCTGATCATGAGCGGGAACTGCCATGATGGCACCAGTTCCGTAATCAGCGAGAACATAATCTGAAGCCCAGATAGGTAACTTCTCACCGTTGACAGGGTTGATAGCAAAACGCTTGAGATCAACACCTGACTTAGGGCGATCAGTTGCAAGGCGATCAATATCTGAGGCCGCTTTAATCTTCTCTAAGTATTGAGTGAATTCTTTTTCAACCGGTCCGCCTGTTGCAAGTTCGGCAGCGAGAGCCGAATCAGCGGCAACGACCATAAATGTTGCACCAAATAAAGTATCTGGGCGCGTGGTGTAGATCGTTACAGGTTCATCGCGACCTTCGATTTCGAAGGTGACATTTGCACCTTGTGAGCGACCGATCCAGTTGCGCTGCATCGTTAAGACTTTATCTGGCCACTGTCCTTCAAGCTGTTGCATGTCATCAAGTAAACGATCTGCATAATCTGTAATCTTGAAATACCACTGGTTCAATTTCTTCTTGGTAACTGCTGTATCGCAACGCTCGCAGAGCCCTGCAACAACTTGCTCGTTCGCTAGAACTGTTTGGCATCCTGGGCACCAGTTGACTGCGGAATCTTTACGGTATGCCAACCCGCGCTTATGTAATTCGATGAAGAGCCATTGGTTCCACTTGTAGTACTCAGGATCGCATGTGTTAAATACGCGATCCCAGTCGAAGGAACATGCATAACGGCGCATCGAAGCTTTCTGCGTTGCAATGTTTTCATAAGTCCAGATCCGTGGATCTTCATTGCGCTTAATTGCCGCGTTCTCTGCAGGTAAACCAAATGCATCCCAACCGATTGGGTGCATGACGTTAAAGCCACGTTGAATCCAGTATCGAGCGATGACATCTCCGAGTGCGTACGCCTCAGCATGGCCCATATGTAGATCACCAGATGGATACGGGAACATATCCAAGACATACTTCTTTGGGCGTGCATCGTCAGAGCGACCAGATTTAAATGGTTCTAGCGTGTCCCAGATTGGAAGCCACTTATCCTGAACGTACGCGAAATCATATGCAGCGTGCTCGCGAGGTTCCGTGGTCATTGTTCAATCTTATCGTGAACATGAGAGATGAATATCTTCATTATCGAGTGGAGCTAAGGGGATTTGAACCCCTGACCCCCTGCATGCCATGCAGGTGCGCTACCAGCTGCGCCATAGCCCCTTGAAGTTGCACACTCTATATCAGTGATGCATAACAATTGAAATTAATGCGCAGTCGATCCCGATTCAACGCCTAAGAGTTCTTCTGGGATGCTGCCGGCGTTATGTTCTTCGAGATACCAACCCTTGTTTGGACTCTGCGCCAGAATTGACCATGAGGCATTTGATAGCCCACCGATCTTCGCCCAGTGCGTTAATGGAAGTTGTAGGAAATCTCCAAGGACGCAACGTGCAGTTCCGCCGTGAGTTGTAAAGACGATTAACTGATCTGACTTATCCATCAGCGCTTCGGTGATGGCTGCGCGGGCGCGCAATGCAACTTCACTGCGGCGCTCACCAACAACACCTGCAGGATTATCTTCGCCATCAATCCACTTCACAAAGTTTTCGAAATCCTCTTGGCGGTTCTGGGCTCCTGTCTTACCTTCCCAATTTCCACCATGGGTTTCACGTAAGCGAGCATCGATAGTGACCTCAACGTTAATAATATCTGCAAGTGATTGCGCAGTTGTGCGGGCACGGTCTAGGTCACTTGAATAAATCGCAGTAGGCTCCATACCTGCCAAAATTTCTGCCGCATGCTTTGCCTGATAAAGCCCTAGTGCGTTCAGTGCAATATCTGAATGTCCCTGAAAACGATTGGCAACATTCCAATCCGTTTGGCCATGTCGCCATAAAAGGATTCGATTACCTGCCATCTGCCACCATCTCTTTAACTATCTCTAACTCAATCTTTGGGCAGTCATTCCACAAGCGATCGAGCATGTAGTACTTGCGGAGCTCGCTACTTTGGATATGTACAACTAAATCTGAATAATCCAAAAGAATCCACTCTTCGCTACCTTCGCGGCGAGCTGGCTTTTCTCCAACGAGGCGGAGTTTTTCTTCAATTTCATCTGCAATTGAATCAACTTGGCGAACATTAGCGCCCGTGACAATAAGGAAGACTTCGCTAAGAACTAACTGATCAGAGAGATCGAGTGCGACCATCTCGGTCGCCAACTTGTCGGCTGCTGCGCGTGCTGCGATCTGTGTGATGGTGACTGCGCTCTGGCTAGCTGCCATATAAGTGGTGCTCCTTAATAAAGTGGGCTACTGAAGGTGAGTACTCTCTCGAAGATCCCTCCCGAATGCCAGTTGAGGCGATATCTAGGGCTGCAATATCTATTCCAATCTGACTTTCCGAGCCTGGACGTTCGATGATGATAAATGTGACGAGTTTCTTAAGATCCTCAATACGGTGCCATTGATCTAACTTTGCATAGGCATCACTGCCAATTATTAAATGAAGTGAGTCATCGGGATAAGTATGTGCAACGGCCTCAACGGTGTCGATGGTGTAACTAGGACCTTGGCGCAAGATTTCAATCGGATTCACTTCAACAAGTGACGAGATATCTGACGGTAGATCCGCAACCGCGGCTTCACACATCGCTCGTCGCTCTGCCCCAGATGCAACGGGCTCGTTGTCACGAAGTCGTTGTTGGCCAGCGGGAAAGATGATGATGCGATCAACAACATCTCGACGAAGCAATTGAGTGATTACATGCATATGGCCGATATGAATGGGGTCAAATGTCCCACCATAGAGACCGAGCCTAGCCAAAAGAGTTACTTATCTAGACGAAGTACTACGTAGAGAAGGAGTACAAAAATACCAAAGGTGAAAAGGCCAAAAACTAGTGGGTCGGTTGGGAGTTCGCGAACAATTTCGCTTGCAAGAATTCTCATAGCCCAATCCTACTACTGTGATCTCTCAAGGAGAGCCACAAAGGCTGCCTCATCAATAATGGCCACTCCAAGTTCTTGAGCCTTTGCAAACTTTGATCCTGGGTCACTTCCAACCAATACGTAATCCGTCTTTTTTGAGACTGATGACGACGGCTTTCCACCGTGGGCAGTGATTGTTTCGGCGATTGAATCTCTAGTGAAATGTTCTAGGCCGCCAGTTACCACGATGGTGAGGCC
>JBIJAL010000109.1:0-2977 GCA_044345775.1 Candidatus Planktophila sp. | reverse complement strand
AACTGAGAGCAGAACCTTGCGCTCTAATTCACGCATGACATCCGCGCCAAGTTCTGCTTCACGCTTTCTATATGCCGCTTCAGCATCCTCAAGAATCCTTGCAGTAAGGAACTCACCATCGAGTCCGTCAGCACTTCCCACTTCAGTAATCAAACCCTCAACAGTGAGTGTGATCGGGTAGACCAATGTGAGAGCCGTCCATAATTTTGCGAGATCCCAATCTTCTGAATATCCCTCTGCTGTCTCCGCAGCAACGTAGGCTTGGATCGTATCCGCCAAGAATTCACCCACTTGAGTCGAGATATCTTCGCCTTCGAGAACTAGGCGTCTCTCACCATAAATAACACCGCGCTGACGATTCATCACATCATCGTATTTAAGAACATTCTTACGAATCTCAAAGTTCTGCGCTTCGACTTGGGTCTGCGCGGACTTAATTGCGTTGCTCACCATCTTTGATTCAATTGGCTCATCTTCAGGCAATCCTGCAGCAGAGAGAAACCTCTCAACTAATCCTGAATTGAATCGACGCATCAGATCATCTTGGAGGGAGAGATAGAAACGTGACTCTCCTGGGTCACCTTGGCGACCAGATCGTCCACGCAACTGGTTATCGATACGTCGTGATTCATGACGTTCGGTTCCCAGCACATAAAGTCCGCCAAGTGCGACAACTTCTTCGTGTCCTGTGGCTACGGCAGCCTTCTGCTTTGCAAGCTCTGCTGGCCATGCCGCTTCATATTCAGCTGCGTTCTCCACTGGAGAAATTCCACGGCGCTGTAATTCAAAGTCAGCCATAAATTCTGGGTTTCCGCCGAGCATAATATCTGTTCCACGACCGGCCATGTTGGTTGCTACCGTAACTGCGCCCTTAACACCCGCTCGGGCAATAATGAGAGCTTCTCGTTCGTGATGCTTAGCGTTGAGAACTTCATGTGGAATACCATTTTTCTTTAAGACTGCCGAGAGTTCTTCAGATTTCTCAACACTGACAGTTCCAACGAGAACTGGCTGACCTTTGCGGTGGCGTTCAACAATATCTTTAGCAACGGCTAAGAATTTTCCTGTCTCTGTCTTGTATACAAGGTCGGCGGCATCATCTCGAAGCATCGGACGATTTGTTGGAATTGGAACTACGCCTAGCTTGTAAATCTGATGGAATTCTGATGCCTCCGTCATGGCAGTTCCGGTCATGCCTGAAAGCTTTGAGTAGAGTCGGAAGTAATTTTGAAGCGTAATTGTCGCCAAGGTTTGATTCTCATCTTGGATTTCAATTCGCTCTTTCGCCTCAAGTGCCTGGTGTAGCCCATCGCTATATCGACGGCCAGAAAGCATGCGACCTGTATGTTCATCAACGATAAGTAGCTCGCCGTTCATTACGACGTAATCTTTATCCCGCTTAAAAAGCTCTTTTGCGCGGACAGAGTTATTGAGATATCCGATAAGGGTTGTATTTGCCGCTTCATAGAGATTTTCAATACCCAGAAGTTGCTCTACCTTCGTAACGCCCGCCTCAAGAACAGCAACGGTCTTCTTCTTCTCGTCAACTTCATAATGTGTATTTCGTGTGAGTTGATTAGAAATATTGGCGAATTCCACATACCACTTGGTTGCTTTATCGGCTGGACCGCTAATAATCAGTGGCGTACGCGCCTCATCGATAAGAATAGAGTCCACTTCATCGACTACTGCAAAGAAGTGATCTCGCTGTACACAATCTTCTAGGCTCCAGGCCATATTGTCGCGAAGATAATCAAAGCCAAATTCATTATTTGTTCCATATGTGACATCGCAGTTATAGGCGGCGCGGCGCTCAGCAGGTGACATGCTGTTAACGATTACTCCAACGCTCAAACCGAGGAATCGATGGATACGCCCCATCCATTCGCTATCTCGCTCTGCAAGGTAATCATTGGTAGTGACGACGTGAACACCTTTACCCGCAAGTGCATTTAAATATGATGGGAGCGTTGCAACTAGAGTTTTACCTTCACCGGTACGCATTTCTGCAATATTGCCCATATGCATCGCAGCGCCACCCATAAGTTGAACATCGTAATGACGTTGACCGAGAGTACGTTTAGCCGCCTCACGAACCACGGCAAATGCCTCTGGAAGAAGGTCATCTAAATCTTCACCTTGTTCAAGGCGTGATTTGAACTCTTGAGTCTTAGCGCGTAAAGCATCATCACTTAAGGGAATAATCGCTGATTCAAAGGAATTTACCTCTGCCGCAATTTTTGTCAGTTGGCGAAGAATCTTTCCTTCACCTGCACGCATGAGACGATCGAGTATCGTTGACATCACAAACCTTTCAAAGAATGCGGACTCTGCTGAGCTTGGCTACTCTCAATACTGATTCAGGGGTCCCCTGTTTCACTGGCTCTATCGTAGGGGTTTAGCCACGCAGGCAGTAATTGCGCCAATCACGGTGAATCCCCCCGCATGCAGGGCCCTTCCCGCCTCGCGCAGGGTTGCCCCTGTCGTGATCACATCATCGACAATTATGACCGGGATGTTTGGACGTTCTGCGATCTGTCTACAGGCAAGTGAGCCGTTGAGGTTGGCCTGTCTCTGCCTGGCGCTTAAAGATGTTTGATCCTTGACTCGCCGCGTATGCCCCAAAACTGGTCGGGTGAGTACACGAGGATTCTTTGCGAGTTCATGTGTGTGAATAAGCAGAAAATTTCTGCCACGTCTTCGCGTCGCAGATTTTCTTGATGGGATTGGAACAAGATCTGCAATTCCCTGCTCTCCATAAAAGTAATTCAGAGTATGAATCAGCGCTTGGCTAATGAGCTGATCAGCGTCATATAACCCCGATTCTTTTGAACTCAATAAAACTCTTTGGGCAACACTTGAATACTCAACCGCAGAGTAGACGGGGAAAGTGTTTACTTCAGAGGTGATCTGTGTGCGGTAAATATGAGGATGCCAAGAAGCGCGACATTGCGAGCATATTTTAATTCCAAGACTT
>JBIJAL010000108.1:0-3098 GCA_044345775.1 Candidatus Planktophila sp. | reverse complement strand
CAAGTTCGTGAGCAAGTGAACGATCGCGCTCTACTCGCTTTTTGTAATTTGCATACTCTGCTTGAACTCGTTGAAGATCGGCGGTGAGTGCGCTCACCGGGTCAGTTTCCTGACCCGGCTCTGCGACAACTTCTTCAACAACATCTGCCAGAACTTCCTCTGACATTAGTTTTTGGCCTCGTCTTCGACTACCTCATCGATCACTTCAGCATCTTCCACGCCATCTTCTGCTGTGTTCTCTGCAGCAGCACCTGCAGCTGCATACATCAGAGCGCCGAGCGCTTGTGAAAGTGTTGAGACCTTTTCAGTATTTGTCTTGATTGACTCGAAGTTAGCGCCACCGAGTGATGTTTTAAGTTCTGCAAGTGCTGCCTCAACTTCATTTTTCTTATCGAGTGCTTCACCTTCTGTGAACTTATCAGTGTTATCTGCGATGAATTTCTCTGTCTGGTAGACAAGTGAATCTCCGGTGTTACGGATCTCCGCCTCTTCCTTACGCGCTTTATCTTCTTCAGCGTGGGCTTCGGCATCTGCCATCATGCGATCAATTTCATCTTTAGAAAGTGCTGAGCCACCACTGATTGTGACGCTCTGCTCTTTGCCTGTTGCAAGATCCTTTGCAGATACATGCACAATTCCGTTGGCATCGATATCAAATGTGACCTCAACCTGTGGAACTCCACGTGGTGCTGGTGCGATACCTGCGAGCTCAAACATGCCTAGTTTCTTATTGTAGGCAGCCATTTCACGCTCACCCTGATAGACCTGAATCTGTACAGCTGGCTGATTGTCATCGGCAGTTGTAAAGATTTCACTGCGCTTTGTAGGAATTGTTGTGTTGCGCTCGATCATGCGCGTCATCACGCCACCCTTGGTTTCGATTCCAAGAGTAAGTGGTGTGACATCGAGAAGGAGAACATCTTTCACTTCGCCTTTGAGAACACCGGCTTGAAGGGATGCGCCTACTGCAACAACCTCATCAGGATTTACACCCTTATTCGGTTCTTTTCCTCCAGTGAGATCGCGAACAAGATCGACAACTGCTGGCATACGAGTTGATCCGCCAACAAGAACAACGCTCTTAATTGATGCGATAGGGATTCCAGAATCCTTTAGTACTTGCTGGAATGGCTTCTTGCAACGATCGAGCAAATCAGAGGTGAGTTGCTGGAATTGTGCGCGAGTAATTGTTTCGTCAAGGAATAACGGATTCTTCTCAGCATCTACTGTGATGTAAGGAAGATTAACGGCTGCTTGCTGTGAAGATGAGAGTTCAATCTTTGCCTTCTCTGCTGCTTCACGGATGCGCTGCATCGCCATCTTATCTTTTGTGAGATCGATGCCGTTCTTTGATCCAAATGTTTGAACGAGGTAATCAACAAGTGCTTGATCCCAATCGTCTCCACCAAGGTGGTTATCTCCGGCAGTTGCTTTTACTTCAACAACTCCATCGCCGATTTCTAGAAGTGAAACGTCAAATGTTCCACCACCTAGGTCAAAGACAAGAATTGTCTGCTCTTGATCAGCCTTATCTAAACCATATGCAAGCGCTGCTGCAGTTGGCTCGTTGATAATGCGAAGAACATTAAGACCTGCAATTTCGCCGGCTTCTTTTGTTGCTTGACGTTCTGCATCAGAGAAGTAGGCAGGGACGGTGATGACAGCATCTGTCACGGTTTCACCAAGATATGCCTCTGCATCGCGCTTAAGTTTCTGCAGGATACGGGCAGAGATTTCTTGTGGTGTGTACTTCTTTCCATCAATGTCGATGGTCCAGTTGGTGCCCATGTGGCGCTTTACTGAACGGATTGTGCGCTCAACATTTGTTACTGATTGGCGCTTGGCCACCTCTCCCACGAGGACTTCGCCATTTTTGGCAAAGGCGACGATCGATGGGGTGGTGCGAGCGCCTTCAGCGTTAGCGATCACTGTCGCTTCGCCGCCTTCGAGGACGCTGACGCAACTATTGGTAGTTCCTAGGTCGATTCCGACTGCTCTAGCCATTTATTTACTCCCTCTTCAAATACCACTCGAGCTCACTATTGAGGTCGAGGCTGTTAAACCTGAGTCCATCTTACCCAAGAGATTGAGTCGGTGCGACTCAGGTTTACATGGGGTAGAACATAGCCTTCGCCCCGAATATTCCCACCCCAACTATCGGTAGGTACCGAGATAACCTAACGCCCATGACCACCCTCCAGATTGCGGCAGCCTCCCTCGCCTACGGGCTCACAATCTTTGCTTTAGTTTTCCTCGCCACCCGAGTGCGCGCACTAGTCGCACTCTTTAAGGCTGGTCAGCCTGATCCGACTCGAAGTAATGACAAAGGCTCTCGTCTTCGCCATATGTTGGTCGAAGTTCTTGGTCACACCAAAATGCTTAACTTCACGGCCACCGGAATTGCGCACTGGTTTGTCATGATCGGCTTCGGCGCGCTCTTTGGAACTTTAGTTACAGCATATGGTCAATTAATTTCTCCGAGTTTTGCTCTTCCACTTATCGGGCACTTTATCCCTTATGAATTCATGTCAGAACTTATTGCTTGGCTCACTGGAATCGGAATCGTGACACTTATTGGTATTCGCCAAGTGACACGTCTGCGCCCTGAACGTGCGAACCGCTTCTCTGGCTCTGGGATGGGTAAGGCGTATTACATTGAAATCACCATTCTTATTATTGTTTTTGCAGTTATCGCACTCCGCGGTCTAGAGGGCGCACTCGCTGGAGAAGAATCATGGAACTGGCATTACTCGTTGTCGTGGCCGGCCGTTGTTGCATTTAGCGGTTTATCAGCTGCGACGCTAGAAAATCTCATAGTTATCGTTGCGGCAATCAAGATTGTTACATCGATGCTCTGGTTTGTTGTTATTGCAAGCAACCTCACCATGGGAATTGCTTGGCACCGTTTCTTAGCATTTTTCAATATCTTCTACAAGCGCAACAGTGATGGCAGTAATTCATTAGGGCCACTTCCTGAAATGCTTTCACACGGTAAGCCGATTGATTTTGAAGACCCGAAAGAAGATGATGTCTTTGGTTTAGGTACACGAGCAGATATCTCTTGGAAGGGTCTGCTTGATATGTCTACCTGTACCGAG
>JBIJAL010000038.1:0-10571 GCA_044345775.1 Candidatus Planktophila sp. | reverse complement strand
CAGATCCTCCGCGCGGCATTACCGCGCTGAACTCCCCCAGGGTAGGAATACAGCAAGGGTAGGCGTGCTCTGATGGGTGCGCGGAGGGTCCCTAAAACTTTAGAATCACCACTGGCCACGGAAGCAGAGACGAGTAGGGGAGATGATGTCACTAGCGCTTTATCGCAAGTACCGTCCCTCTGTCTTTGCAGATGTCATCGGACAAGAACATGTCACAGTTCCTTTATCTAATGCGCTCGAATCTGGTCGCACACATCATGCATATTTATTTAGCGGTCCACGCGGTTGCGGAAAAACTTCAAGCGCTCGCATTATGGCGCGCTCACTTAATTGCGCAAAGGGCCCAACACCGAATCCATGTGGTGAGTGTCAATCATGTAATGATCTCGTCGCAAACGGACCAGGTTCACTCGATGTTATCGAGTTAGATGCAGCAACACATGGTCTCGTTGATGATGCGCGCGATCTTCGCGATAAAGCATTCTTTGCACCAGTCCAAAGTAAGTACAAGATTTACATTATCGATGAAGCCCACCAACTTGGACCAGGAGCTGCAAACGCACTTCTTAAAGTTGTAGAAGAACCACCTCCTCACGTTATCTTTATCTTTGCAACAACTGAGCCTGAGAAGTTAATTTCAACAATTCGCTCACGTACTCATCACTATCCATTTCGTTTAGTCCCACCTGGAATTCTGGGTGAGCATCTTGAAAAGATCTGCGCTCAAGAAGGCGTCAAAGTCGCAAAGGGTGTTATTCCTCTTGTTGTTCGTGCAAGCGGCGGATCTGTACGTGACGCGCTCAGCGTCTTGGGCCAGTTATTGGCAGGCGCGGGCCCTGATGGAGTCAGCTATGAGATTGCAATTCAACTGCTTGGTTTCACAGATGGCGCGCTACTAGATGATGCAGTTGACGCGCTCGCAGCCAGAGATGGCGCAACGTTATTTAAAACAGTTGATCGCGTTATTGAATCAGGGCACGATCCACGCCGCTTTACCAGTGATCTGCTTGAACGTCTGCGCGATCTGATGATTGTTGACGCACTGGCTGCAACACAGGCCAACTCAATTCTGCGCGAGATTCCAGAAGATCAACTTGAGCGAATGGTCACGCAGGCTAAAAACCTTGGCGCTGCGACCCTTTCGCGCGCAGCAGATATCGCGGCAGAGGGCCTTACTCAGATGCGCGGTGCGACTGCGCCTCGTTTAATTCTTGAACTCATCTGCGGACGCATCTTGCTTCCGATGGGTGATTCCGGTGATTCTGGGCTACTTGCACGCCTTGAAAGACTTGAACGCGTGCAAGGAATGGCAACACCGTCAGCACCTGCCGCAGAAAAAGTTGCAACACCTTCGATCGTTGAAAAGAAGGTTGAAGCAACGGTAGAAGTAAAAGAAGTTGTACAGGAGATTAAGAAGCAGTCAGCAGCATCAGTTGACTCACTTGATGTCAGCGCACTTCGTCGTATGTGGCCTGAAGTAATCGAAAATGTTAAGAAGCGTCGTCGTCTGACATGGTCTCTCTTGAGTGCAAGCGCACAAGTGCTAGCACTCGATGACAAGATCATCACAATCGCTATTGCAAACCCCGGTGCACGTGATTCATTTATCCGCTCTGAATCAGATGAGATTCTCCGCCAGGCATTTATCGATGTCACCGGCCTTGATCGCAAGATCGAAGCAGTTGTTGATCCATCTATTGATATCAATAGCGATCCAGTTTCGCGTGCGGTTCGTACCGATGAAGCTCCTACTGATAAGACTTTACTCAGTGGTGCGGCGCTCTTAGCCGCTGAACTAGGTGCAACAGTTATTACAGATAAGAAAACAAATAAATGACATCAGGAATGTATGAAGGTGCTATTCAAGATCTGATTGACGCCCTTGGTCGCCTTCCTGGCATTGGTCCAAAGTCAGCTCAACGCATTGCCTTTCATATTTTGCAGGGCGAGAATGAGGCAGCGCACGCACTTGTTGATGCAATTCGCACCGTAAAGGAACGCGTGAAGTTCTGCGTTCAATGTGGCAATGTTTCTGAAGAAGATGAATGTCGAATCTGTCGTGATCCACGACGTGATCCATCACAAATTTGTGTTGTCGAGGAGAGTAAAGATGTGATTGCGATTGAACGCACTCGCGAATTCCGCGGGAAGTATCACGTGCTTGGTGGCGCCATCAGTCCGATCGATGGCATTGGCCCAGATCAGCTGCGCATTCGTGAATTAATGACGCGTCTTGCCGATTCCAAGATCACCGAAGTTATCTTGGCCACGGATCCAAACCTTGAAGGTGAAGCCACGGCGACATATCTCGCCCGTTTGATTAAACCGATGGGCCTGAACGTCTCGCGTCTTGCCAGTGGATTGCCTGTAGGCGGCGATCTTGAATATGCCGACGAGGTAACCCTCGGCCGCGCCTTCGAGGGGCGCCGCAACGTAGAAGGTTAACTTTCTCATTCTTTGAGATGCTGACCATCTCATTATGTGAAATAACCGGTATTTTGGTAGCCCGCCTCCATGGCAATAGTTCACACTTATCTCTATGGGACTCATCGTTCAGAAATATGGCGGATCCTCGGTGGCCGATGCCGAGGGGATGAAGCGCGTTGCCGCGCGCATCGTGGCCTCCAAGAAGGCGGGCAATCAGGTTGTCGTCGTTGTCAGCGCGATGGGTGATACCACCGATGAATTGATCGAGTTAGCCAATGCTGTCACGCCAATTCCACAGGGGCGCGAACTCGATATGTTGTTGACTGCCGGTGAGCGAATTTCAATGGCGCTACTTGCGATGGCGATTAACAATCTTGGTTTTGAAGCGCGATCATTTACAGGCAGCCAAGCAGGTGTTATCACAAACTCTGTACACGGTAAGGCTCGCATTATCGATGTGACACCAGGCCGTATCCGCGAAGCTATTGATGAAGGTGCGATTGCCATCGTTGCAGGATTTCAAGGAATTTCTCAAGATACAAAAGACATCACAACGCTAGGGCGTGGCGGTTCAGATACAACTGCGGTCGCGCTCGCAGCAGCGCTAGAAGCAGATGTCTGTGAGATTTATACAGATGTCGATGGCGTTTTTAGCGCAGACCCACGTGTTGTACCAGCGGCTCGCAAGTTAAAAACTGTCACATATGAAGAGATGCTCGAACTTGCAGCAGCAGGTGCGAAAGTTCTTCACCTGCGTTGCGTTGAATATGCGCGACGCTATGACTTACCTATTCACGTACGTTCATCATTTTCACCTAACGAAGGAACCTGGGTGGTTGCTAATCACCCTGAAGGAGGCATCATGGAACAAGCAATCATCTCGGGCGTTGCACACGACAAGTCCGAAGCAAAGATCACCATCGTGGGTGTTCCAGATCGCACCGGTGTTGCAGCGCGCATCTTCCAGGCAATTGCAGATGCCGATATCAACATTGACATGATTGTGCAGAACGTTTCTGCAGCAGCAACAGGACTTACAGATATCTCATTTACTCTGCCAAAATCAGAGGGATCAGATGGCACCGCTGTACTGCAACGTATTCAAGGCGAAGTTGGTTTTGCATCCATTCTCTATGACGACACGATCGGAAAGCTCTCACTTGTTGGTGCGGGAATGCGATCAAATCCGGGCGTAACAGCGACATTCTTTGCAGCCATGGCTGATGCGGGTGTAAATATCGAGATGATCTCGACCTCTGAAATTCGCATCTCAATCATCGTTCGCGAGGCAGATCTTGATCGCGCAACAAAGGCTGCCCACACTGCTTTCCAGCTCGATGCTGACCAAGTAGAAGCAGTTGTATACGGAGGAACAGGACGATGACTCTAAAAAAAGCTAAGTCTAAGAAGAAGTTGCCATCACTAGCCGTTGTTGGTGCAACTGGCGCAGTCGGTACTGTGATGCTTGATATTTTGAGCACCCGCAAGAATGTCTATGGCGAGATTCGACTTATCGCATCTGCTCGTAGCGCTGGTAAGAAGTTGGTCTGCCGCGGTGAAGAACTCACAGTTGTGGCGCTTTCACCTGAAGCATTCGATGGAATTGATATTGCAATGTTTGATGTTCCAGATGAAATTTCAGCAGAGTGGGCACCGATTGCTGCAAAACGTGGCGCAGTAGTCGTCGATAACTCTGGCGCCTTCCGCATGGATAAGAAAGTTCCACTTGTTGTTCCTGAGGTAAATCCAAAAGATGTGAAGAAGCGGCCAAAGGGAATTATCTCAAACCCAAACTGCACGACCCTCTCGATGATTGTCGCCATGGGTGCACTCAATAAGAAGTTCGGCCTAAAAGAACTCGTAGTCGCTTCGTATCAGGCGGCATCTGGTGCCGGACAACCAGGAATCGATGCGCTGCACGATCAGATCTCAAAAGTTGCGGGCAAGAACTTAGGATCAGTTGCAAAAGATATACGTAGTGCGGTGAAAGACCTCGGTCCATTTCCGGCTCCACTTGCGATGAATGTGATCCCTTGGGCTGGTTCACTTCAAGAAGCAGGCTATTCATCTGAAGAGCTTAAGGTCCGTAATGAATCTCGAAAGATACTTGGGATGCCAAAACTTAAGGTTTCTGCAACCTGTGTTCGTGTTCCAGTAATTACTACTCATTCATTGGCAGTGCATGCAACATTTTCAAAGGTTGTTACTAGAAAAGCAGCACAGTCAGCGCTTGCTAAGGCTGAAGGTGTCACCCTTTATGACAATCCCGAGAAGAAGGAATATCCAACTCCTGCAGATGTAGTGGGAACTGATCCGACCTGGGTAGGCCGAGTGCGTCAATCACTGGATGACCCAAAGTCGATCGATCTATTTCTCTGTGGTGATAATTTGCGTAAAGGTGCAGCGCTTAATACTGCTCAAATCGCTGAATTACTCGCTGCTGAATTCACAAAGTAAGGCTGGATAGACTGACCTCCATGACCATCGTTGTTGCTGGAGGCACAGGCCTTGCTGGCTCTGCCATCGTCCGCGCATACACCGATGCAGGCCATGAAGTCATCCCTGTGAATCGCACAGTTGTCGATCTGCTGGATCGAGATGCAACATTTAGATTTATTGGATCAGTTAAGCCCACTCTTGTCATTGATGCTGCAGCAAAAGTTGGTGGAATCGGTGCAAACAATTCTTATCCTGTTGAGTTTTTGGCCGATAACGTGCGCATCCAAAGTAATCTCATGGAGGCAGCCCACGCTGCAGACGTTGAAAAGTTTGTCTTCCTTGGAAGTTCCTGCATCTATCCTCGGGATTGCGCGCAACCAATTAAGGAAGAGTATTTACTGACAGGCCCGCTAGAGGAGACAAATTCAGCATATGCCATTGCCAAGATTGCAGGCATTGAACTAATAAAGTCATTCAGAAAAGAATATGGTCGCAAATGGATTTCCTTAATGCCCACAAATCTCTATGGCCCTTTTGATAATTTTGAACTTCAAGGATCACATGTTCTTCCCGCTTTCATCCGTCGCTTCATTGAGGCGACAGAAAATGGCGCAGCAAAAGAGACCTTATGGGGGACTGGATCTCCCAAGCGCGAATTCCTACATGTTGATGATCTCGCCGCTGCCGTGCTTCACCTTGGTGAAAAGTATGACGAGCCAGGACATATCAATATAGGTACCGGTGAAGACCTGACAATCAAAGAGTTGGCAGAGCTCGTTGCCGATATTGCGGGCTTTAATGGCGAAATTGCATGGGATAGTTCAAAACCTGATGGAACACCGCGAAAGGTTCTTGATGTTTCCAAGGCTAAGTCACTAGGTTGGGCTCCAAAGATTTCACTTCGTGATGGAATTGCATCAACAATCGATTGGTACAAGAGCGCAGCAGCAAAGGGAGAGTTACGTAGATGAGTAGAAAAGTCGCGCTAATCACCGGTGTCACCGGTCAAGATGGTTCATATCTTGCAGAGTTCTTACTCGCCAAGGGATACGAAGTACACGGTCTCATTCGTCGATCTTCCACCTTTAATACTTCGCGCATTGACCACATCTATCAAGATCCACACGAGAAGAATCCAAAACTCTTTCTTCACTATGGCGATCTCATTGATGGTGTTGGACTTACAAATCTTATTCGTGAAATTAAGCCAACAGAGGTCTATAACCTTGGCGCACAATCACATGTGCAGGTTTCATTCACAATGCCTCAGTACACAGGGCAGGTTGATGCAGTCGGTGCGGTGGGACTACTAGAAGCTATTCGTAGCGCAGATATTGATACACGTTTCTATCAAGCATCCACTTCGGAACTCTTTGGGTCAACCCCACCACCACAGAATGAAAATTCAGTCTTTAGACCACAGTCACCATATGCTGCTGCAAAGTTGATGGCGTACTGGTGCACAGTGAATTATCGTGATGGCTATGGCATGCATGCCACCAATGGAATCCTCTTTAACCACGAATCACCCCGGCGCGGTGAAACATTTGTTACTCGCAAAATTACCCGCGCAGTTGCTGCAATCAAAGCCGGCAAGCAAGAGAAACTTTTCCTGGGAAATCTTGATGCAGTGCGTGACTGGGGATACGCCAAGGAATATGTTGAATCGATGTGGCTAATGTTGCAGCAAGATAAGCCAGATGATTACGTCGTTGCAACGGGTGTAGGTGCCACAGTGAAAGATTTCGCCGAAGCTGCCTTTTCACGTGCGGGACTGAATTGGCAAGACCATATCGAGACCGATAAGAAGTACATCCGCCCAACAGAAGTTGATGCACTCATTGGCGATCCATCAAAGGCTGAGAAAGCCCTCGGTTGGAAGGCTACAACTCATTGGAAAGAACTCGCTGAGTTGATGGTTGATGCTGATATCGCTGCTATTAAATAAGAGTTACTAAAGAAACTTCTGGGGGACTTGCTACGCGGATACGTGCGAAGGGACTTGTTCCCATTCCTGCAGAGACATGTAGATAAGGTTCGCGGCCGAATTGGGTAAGCCCGCGTGCTCGCCAATGAGGCAGATCGCAATTTGTTGTGAGTGCGCGAGATCCACCAAACCATGGCAATCGCACTTGTCCACCATGAGTATGTCCGGCGAAAATTGCATCCAGTCCGTCATCTGACATCCCTTTGAGAATTCGCAGGTATGGTGCATGCGTTACTCCAATCGCAATATCACAATCTTCTGGTGGGCCAGCAACGAGTGAGTAATCATCAAATTCGAGGTGAGCATCATCTGTGCCACGCGCTTCGATAGTGGTTCCATTAATTGTGATTGTTGTACGGTGATGGTTGAGGTTCTTCCAGCCTCGTGACTGCAGCGCAAGATCTAGTTCAGGCCAGGGGAGATCCTCACCATGAATGCGCTCGCCGTGATCGGGCAATAAATATTTCAGCGGATTCTTTGGTCTCGGCGCATAGTAATCATTGGATCCAAAGACGAAGAGTCCAGGTGTATCAAGTAATGGTTCGAGGGCAGCAAGTGTTACTGGCACGGCATCCATATGCGCTAAGAAGTCACCCGTACTAATCACTAGGTCAGGCTTAAGGGATGCAAAAGATTTAATATCTGCAATCTCAGTTTTTCGGGCAGGGGTCAGATGCAGATCCGAGAAGTGAAGAATGCGAATCGGAGCGTGGCCTTTGGGCAGAATCGGGATCTGCGCCTCGCGAAGTACGTAACTCATGATTATCGAAGGATAGTGGGGCATGAGAAGATAGACCCGAACAATTCGAAGAATTTGGAGCATCAGGCTAGTGGGACTAAAAGAGACACTTAAGAGCGACCTTACCGAGGCAATTCGCTCAAGCAACAAACTCGTTTCGGGCACGATCCGCATGGTTTTAACTGCGATCACCAATGAAGAAGTTTCCGGTAAAGAGGCGCGCGTACTCACTGATGCAGAGATCATTACCGTTCTTTCCCGCGAAGCGAAGAAGCGCCGCGAAGCATCTGAAGAGTTTGCAAAGGCTGGACGTGAAGATAAGGCGCTAGAAGAGAAGGCCGAGGGTGAAGTTATCGCCCGTTATTTGCCAGAGCAGATGAGTGAAGACGATGTAAAGAAATTAGTCGCAGAAGCAATTGCTTCAACGGGCGCGGCAGGGCCAGCTGATATGGGCAAGGTCATGGGAGTTCTTAAGCCACAAGTTGCAGGAAAGGCAGATGGTGGAATGGTTTCCACTTTAGTTAAGGCTGCCCTAGCGGGGGGAAATTAATATGAAGTTTGAATACGCAACAGTTCCACTTCTTTCACATGCAACAAAGCAGATTCTTGATTCATGGGGTTCTGATGGATGGGAACTTGTCACAGTTATTCCAGCACCTGGCGGGGAACAACTTGTTGCATATATGAAGCGGGAACTTAAGTAATGTCAGTAGATGTTCGCGCAAAGTTAGCTGAAAAAGGAATCACACTTCCGGTTGCAACCAAACCATTAGCTGCCTACCTTCCTGCAGTTCGTACCGGAAACATTGTCTTCACTGCTGGCCAAATTCCGATGGTTGACGGCGCAATTGCTAAAACCGGAAAAGTAGGCTCAGATGTGAGCGTCGAAGAGGCCTACGAGTTAGCAAAGATCTGTGCAATTAACGCACTCGCTGCAGTTGAACTTGTTGCACCAGTAGATTCAATCGTGAAGGTTGTTCGCATTGTCTGTTACGTCAACGGAGCAGCTGGATTTGTGAGTCAGTCAGCAGTTGCAAATGGAGCATCAGAGCTCCTCATGCATATCTGGGGAGATGCTGGCCTTGCAGCACGTAGCGCGGTGGGTGTTGCTGAATTGCCACTGAACTCACCTGTTGAGGTCGAGCTCACCGTCGAAGTTGCCTAATAAGGCGCTTACTTACCGCGCTTACTTAAACGCTCAAGGTCGGTGATTAATACTGCACGGCCATCAAGGCGCAACCATCCGCGTCCTGCAAAGTCAGCGAGTGCTTTGTTTACAGTTTCGCGTGATGCGCCAACCAATTGAGCAAGTTCTTCTTGCGTGAGTTCGTGGTGGACATAGAGACCTTCCGGACTTTCTTTTCCAAAACGCTCACCAAGATCAATAAGAGCTTTTGCAACGCGACCCGGAACATCTGAGAAGACGAGATCACCGACCGCTTCATTTGTTCGGCGTAAACGTTGTGCAAGGCGGGCCAAAAGCTGTAGTGAAACTTCAGGATTCTCGCGAAGCCAAGGAATGAGTTTTTCATGGCCGAGCGAAAGGAGTTTTACATCAGTGACTGCAGTGGCAGTGGATGTACGTGGGCCTGGATCAAAGAGTGAGAGTTCGCCGAACATCTCGCCTGGTCCAAGAATCGAGAGAAGGTTTTCGCGACCGTCTCCACTTGATGTTCCCAGCTTAAGTTTGCCTTCGACGATTACATAGACATGCTCGCCACTGTCGCCTTCTTTAAAGAGGAATGCGCCCTTATTGATTTTTACTAAATCCATCGATGTTCGCAGTGAGGCAGCGGCGGCATCATCGAGTGCGGTAAAGAGTGGGGCTTTACGTACGACTTCATCTTCAATGGTCACAGGGGTAGTTTACTCGCATGGGCGCAGATCGCGAAACTCAAAAAAAGGCTACAGCCCTGTATCGCGGGCTCTGTAAGACTTATCCAGAGATCTACTGTGAACTCAATTTCCAGAATCCACTCCAGCTTGTTATTGCAACAGTGCTATCGGCACAGTGCACAGATAAGCGCGTAAATCTGGTTACCGCCAAACTGTTTAAAAAGTATAAAAATGTTCGAGCGTATGCGAAAGCTCCCATCGAAGATATTGAAGAGATAATTTACCCAACAGGTTTTTATCACGCTAAAGCACGGCATATAAAAGGGCTAGCAGAGAAGATCATCAACGATTTTGAAAGTGAGGTACCGGCAACCCTAGAAGAGTTGATTACCTTGCCAGGCGTTGGTAGAAAGACAGCCAATGTTGTTTTAGGTCACGCCTTTGATACTCCTGGAATTACAGTCGATACTCACTTCGGTCGACTATCCAGACGATTTGAATGGACTCAATCTTTAGATCCGGTAAAAGTTGAACACGAAGTCGGAGAGTTGATTCCGCAAGCAGAGTGGACAAACTTGTCGCAACGAATCATTTGGCATGGTCGACGGGTGTGTCATTCCCGTAAACCGGCATGTGGTGCCTGCACACTTGCAAAAATCTGTCCTTCAGTTGGAATTGGTGAGATGGATAAAGAGAAAGCGGCGCTACTTGTGAAGACAGAGAAGGATTTTCGATGAAGAAAATCGCACTTGCTCTCGCATCACTTCTCCTTGCGGGCTGTTCACAAAATACGACCGCACTTCCAAATGATGGCGTAGTCGTTGATTGCTCATCTATTCAAAGTATTGCCACTGGTAAAAAAGCTGTAGATCTAGATTGTTTAGGTGAAAGTTCGGTAATCGATTTATCGAGTGTTAAAGGGCCAGTTTTGGTGAACGTCTGGGGATCGTGGTGCGGACCATGCAAGGAAGAGATGCCTATCTTTGTTGATTTTTATAGCAAGCACAGTAAATCAGTAGGGCTTATCGGAATCAGCGTTGAAGAAGCAGATATCCAGGACGCGCGAGATTTTGTTCAGGCATATGGCATGAGCTGGCCCAATCTCTACGATGCCGATGGCGCTACGCGTGCAACCTTGGGGAT
>JBIJAL010000107.1:0-3136 GCA_044345775.1 Candidatus Planktophila sp. | reverse complement strand
ACTGAGGTGAACCACGGTGTGCGATCACTGATTGAGAGGCACCATCAAAGTCGAAAGACTCGACTGAGATGGGCTCTTTAATCAACTTCATAGGCGCCATTTAACCCTAGTCATCCGACAAAGGTTGAGAAGGCTCAGAATGGAGAGAAGACGGCCTAGCTATCTGCAGCCAGGTTCGCCTTCTTCTGACGAGAAGTCGCACGTGCGCGCTCGTTTTGGTCAAGAACAACCTTGCGAATACGAACAACAGCAGGTGTGACCTCTACGCATTCATCTTCGCGACAGAATTCGAGAGCACCTTCCATGTTCAACTTCTTAGGTGGAATCAAACGCTCTGATTCATCGGTACCTGATGCACGCATGTTGGTGAGTTTCTTTTCGCGAACACAGTTAACGTCCATGTCATCGCTACGAGAGTTCTCACCAATAACCATGCCTTCATAGACTTCATCGCCTGGCTCAACAAAGATTGTTCCGCGATCTTGTGTTCCATAAAGTGCGTATGAGGTAACTGTTCCCATACGATCTGAAACAAGTGACCCTGTTGCGCGTGTGCGAATATCGCCATACCAAGGCTCGTAACCATCAAAGACGTGGTGGAGCAAACCTGTACCGCGTGTTTCTGTAAGGAACTCGGTACGGAAACCAATAAGTCCACGTGATGGAACCTTGTAATCAAGACGGATCCATCCGGTTCCGTGATTAACCATCTGCTCCATACGTCCCTTACGAAGTGCCATCAACTGTGTAAGAACACCTAAATAATCTTCAGGTGCATCAATTGTTAGGCGCTCCATTGGTTCGTGAATTTTGCCATCAATCTTTTTGATAACAACCTGTGGCTTACCAACAGTAAGTTCGAAACCTTCGCGCTTCATGATCTCAACGAGAACAGCCAACTGAAGTTCGCCACGACCCTGAACTTCCCAGGTATCTGGGCGTTCAGTATTAAGAACGCGCAATGAAACATTGCCTACGAGTTCGGCATCAAGGCGGCCCTTTACTTGGCGTGCAGTAAGGAGTTTTCCACTCTTTCCAGCCAAAGGAGATGTATTGATACCGATAGTCATCGAAATTGATGGCTCATCGACAATAATCAAAGGCAGAGCATGTGGATTCTCATTATCTGCCAGCGTTTCACCGAGAGTAATTGTCTCGATACCCGCAACAGCAATAATGTCTCCCGGATGTGCCTCAAGTGCAGGTACGCGCTCGAGTGCTTCGGTAATCAAGAGCTCTGAAATCTTGACTCGCTCTTGCGTGCCATCTGTCTTCATCCAGGTAACGGTCTGACCTTTTTTAATCACACCTTCGCGAACGCGACAGAGTGCAAGACGACCAAGAAATGGTGACGAGTCAAGGTTTGTTACATGTGCTTGAAGCGGTGCGCCTTCGTGATACACGGGTGCTGGAATTGCAGAGAAAATTGTGTCAAAGAGAACGTCAAGATTTGCCTCTTCTGGCATTCCCCCATCTGCTGGTCGAGTTAATGAGGCACGACCTGCCTTTGCTGATGCGTAGACAACCGGGAATTCAATCTGCTCTTCATTTGCACCGAGGTCAAGGAATAGCTCGTATGCCTCATCGACAACTTCAGCGATACGTGAGTCAGGGCGATCGACCTTATTAATTAACAAAATTACTGGCAGATTCTTCTCAAGTGCTTTACGCAATACGAAACGAGTCTGTGGCAGTGGGCCTTCGGATGCATCAACCAACAAGATAACGCCATCGACCATCTCTAGTCCGCGCTCTACCTCGCCGCCGAAATCTGCGTGGCCTGGTGTATCAATAATATTCACGATCGTGTTGCCGCGCTTTACCGCGGTGTTCTTAGCAAGAATCGTAATTCCTTTTTCGCGTTCAAGATCCATTGAATCCATCATGCGATCCTGGCCTTCGCCTTGAACCTTGTGCGCTGCGAACGCGCCGGATTGCCACAACATCGCATCAACGAGTGTTGTCTTTCCGTGGTCTACGTGAGCAATGATGGCAACGTTACGAAGGTCTTCACGACGCTTCTCTGGCAAGCCTTTGAGGTGTTCTTGTTTTCTAGACATTGAATCGAAACTCCACAACATCTCCGTCGGCCATTACGTATTCTTTGCCTTCCATGCGAACTTTCCCCTTTGATTTTGCTTCAGTCATCGAACCTGCTTCTACCAAGTCGGCAAAAGAGACAATTTCGGCTTTGATAAAGCCTTTTTCAAAATCTGTATGAATCACACCAGCAGCCTTAGGAGCGGTATCGCCTTTATGAATTGTCCAGGCACGGGCTTCCTTTGGACCTGCAGTTAAATATGTTTGCAAACCAAGTGCGTCAAAACCAACGCGAGCCAGTGTTGCAAGACCTGGCTCAGTCAAACCGATTGATTCAAGAAGTTCCATCGCATCGTCATCTGAAAGTTCAGCTAGCTCTGCTTCGGTCTTTGCATCAAGGAAAATTGCTTGTGCTGGAGAAACTAGTGCCTGTAATTTAGCGCGCAGATCGTTATCGCCAAGTTCTGCTGCATCAACATTAAAGACATACAAGAACGGCTTTGCAGTCAGCAAGTGAAGTTCATGCAAAAGTGCGCGATCAATTGGTGATTGTGAAAGTGGCTTACCTGATTGCAGCCATGCCTCTGCCGCCTTGACCGCTTCAAGAACGGGCATCCGCTCTTTTGCAGTCTTCGCCTCTTTCTCAAGACGCGGAATGGCTTTCTCGATTGTCTGTAAATCGGCGAGCGCCAATTCGGTATTAATAGTTTCCATGTCGCTACCTGGATCAATTCGACCATCGACGTGAACAACATCATCATCATTAAAGACGCGGATCACCTGGCAGATGGCATCGGTTTCACGGATATTTGCCAAGAACTTATTGCCAAGACCGGCCCCTTCTGATGCTCCCTTAACGATTCCTGCGATATCAACAAAGGAGAGCGCGGCTGGAAGCAGCTTTTCAGAGGAGAAGATTTTCGCCAGAACCGCCAAGCGCTCATCGGGCACGCCTACGACTCCGACGTTGGGTTCAATGGTGGCGAAGGGGTAGTTGGCCGCTAAAACATTGTTCTTGGTCAGAGCGTTAAAAAGGGTCGACTTGCCCACATTCGGCAGGCCGACGATTCCAATGGATAGGCTCATAGGAGGTAGA
>JBIJAL010000037.1:0-10779 GCA_044345775.1 Candidatus Planktophila sp. | reverse complement strand
GTGTAAATGCACCGATAAACACTGCTCCAGCATTTCTCACTCGCTGGCTATCTCCTCGTGCATCCTTAGTATGAATTTCAAGATGTTCTGCTGCGTACGCATTAATGACATCTAAACCCTGGTTGATATCATCTACAAGTGCAATGGCACTTTGAATTCCAGAGAGAGCTGTCGAGATTCGATCAGCGTGTTTGGTCAGTGGAACTTGTCTCTTGAGTTCAACTTCAACTGCGTCAGCAAGGGCTTTGGAATCCGTGACTAGGACCGCTGCAGCGATTACATCGTGCTCGGCTTGGCTAATGAGATCGGCAGCAACGTGCACAGGATCTGCTGAGCCATCTGCCAATATGGCTATCTCGGTAGGTCCTGCCTCAGAATCAATTCCAATAACTCCGCGCAGTGCTCGCTTTGCTGCAGCAACGTAAATATTTCCAGGACCTGTGACGAGATCGCATTTTTCACAGACTCCTTCCATTCCATATGCAAAAAGTGCAATTGCTTGAGCTCCACCTATTGCATAGACCTCGTTGACTCCCAGGAGTGCACATGTTGCAAGAATGGTCGGATGAGGCAACCCATCGAACTCTTTCTGAGGTGGCGATGCGACGGCAATACTTGTCACCTGAGCAATTTGCGCAGGGATTACATTCATCATCACGCTAGATGGGTATACGGCTCGACCACCTGGAACATAGAGGCCAACTCGATCTACTGGTACCCATCGCTCGGTCACGGTTCCTCCGTCAACAACTGTTGTCGTTACCTCTTGACGGCGCTGATCGTTATGAACTTTGCGAATACGCTCGATAGAAAGCTCAAGGGCTGCACGAATTGCAGGATCAAGATGTGTCAGAGCTGCATCAAGATCACTTTGGGCGACCCGAAGGGAGGCAGGGCGAACACCATCGAGCTCGAATGAAAGATCGAGAAGATCCGAAACATTTCCATTCTTCACACGAGCCAAAATTGGTTCAACAGTCTGCATTGCTTGATTAATGTCCAATGTGGCGCGGGGTAGACGCTCTTGATAGGCCGCCTTTGAAAGGCGGACTCCTCTGAGATCGACGGTGCGAATCATGGCCTCAGTCTACTTTGGCATACCCCTGCGGTGAGTCATGAATTAGTGGCTTTAGCTACGCACTAAACAATCAGGGCCGAGAATGCTCTTGAGGTCAGCACTCAAACTTGGTGAAGATGTGACGAGGGCATCAATTTTCATCATGGTTGTTGTCCCTGCATCCTTGATCTGCAGATGGACTTCGCGTTTACCAGGGTGAGATCGGAGTATTTCTTTGATTCGCTCAACGATGGGTGGAGTACATGAAGAGATTGGCAGTGAAATCAGTAATGGCCCTATAGGGCCGCTTGTAATATCAAGAGAAGACATTTCTAGTGCGCTAAATCGAACTTGATCTTCACGTCTATCCACTCGACCTCGAATCGTGACAACGCGATCTTCAATAAGAGTAAGTGCGTATTGATTGTACGTGTTGGCGAAGAAGAGAACCTCTAGCGCGCCTTCAAGATCTTCGATGGTAACGATGGCCCACGAGGACCCTTGGCGAGAAACCTTACGTGAGATTCCGGTAATTAATCCCCCAATGGTGACAAACCCTTCTTGGACTCCCCCGTCATCGAGGAGTGCGCTAATGGACATATCTGTATTAGATCGAAGTATGTGCTCTACTCCGAGAAGTGGATGATCAGATACGTAAAGTCCTAACATCTCTCTCTCAAATGCAAGCAGCGTTGCCTTCTCCCACTCGCCCTCTGGAATTTCAATCTCCAGTCCACTCATCTGCGAGCCACCCGCATCTCCAAAGAGATCAAACTGTCCAATCGCCTCTGCCCGCTTACTCTCGATAACGGCATCTATTGCGGTGAGGTGAATCGCCACGAGAGCCTTGCGGTGATGTCCTAAATCATCGAATGCTCCCGCCTTAATCAAAGACTCAATAGTCTTCTTGTTGCACACCTGAGCATCAACTTTGGCCAAGAAATCACCGAAAGAGGTAAACACACCCTTTGTCTCACGCGCACTTTTAATCGAAGCGACAACACCTTCTCCGACATTTCTAATTGCGGCAAGACCAAATCTGATGTCCTTGCCTCTAGGGGTGTATTCAGAGTTGGACTCGTTAACATCAGGAGGCAGAACGCTAATTCCCATGCGTCGACATTCAGAGAGATAGAGGGCTGACTTATCTTTATCATCACGCACACTCGTGAGTAGCGCTGCCATGTATTCGGTTGGATGATTTGCCTTCAAATATGCGGTCCAGAATGAGACAACACCATATCCGGCCGAGTGCGCTCGGTTAAAAGCATAATCTGAGAACGGAATCAAAACTTCCCACAAGCGTTTAATTGCGCCATCGCCAAATCCATTTGATTTCATGCCAGCTTCAAACGGGATGTACTCCTTATCTAGAATCTCTTTATTCTTCTTACCCATCGCTTTGCGGAGAAGATCTGCACGACCGAGAGAGAAGCCAGCAACTTTTTGGGCGATTGCCATAACTTGTTCCTGATACACAATTAATCCATATGTATCGCCAAGAATTTCTGCGAGTGGCTCACGAAGCTCTGGATGTATAGCCTCTACTGGTTTACGCCCGTTCTTGCGATCGGCGTAGTTGTTATGTGCATTCTCACCCATTGGTCCAGGTCGATAGAGCGCGATAACGGCTGAAATATCAGCAAAGGAATCAGGGGCCATACTGCGAAGCAAGGCTCGCATGGGACCACCGTCGAGTTGGAAGACACCGAGTGTGTCGCCGCGGCTCAGTAACTCGAAGGTTTTCTGATCTGCCAAAGGAAGATCTTCCAAAACAATATCAATACCTACGTTAAGTTTTATATTGTGAAGAGCATCATCCAAGACAGAGAGATTTCGCAGCCCCAAGAAATCCATCTTCAGTAGCCCGGTTGCCTCACATGCACCCATATCAAATTGCGTGATGATTGCACCATCTGCTTCACGGCGATGGATTGGAATGACATCTAGGAGTGGCTCACGAGAGAGAATGACGCCGGCAGCATGTACTCCCCATTGACGCTTGAGACCCTCCAGGCCCTTTGCTAAATCAACGACTCGCTTTGAATCGACATCTGTGTCATAGAGTGTTCGAAACTCACCAGCTTCGCCATGTCGTGGGTCATCCTTATCAAAGACACCACTAAGTGTGATGTCCTTACCCATTACCGATGGCGGCAGCGCTTTGGTGAGTTTTTCACCAATGGCATATGGATAGCCCAATACGCGAGTTGCATCTTTTAGTGCTTGTTTAGATTTAATGGTGCCGTAGGTAATTATCTGTGCAACTCGATCATCACCATATTTCTCAGTGGCATAACGAATCATTTCTGATCGACGACGTTCATCAAAGTCCAGATCTATATCTGGCATGGAGATACGCTCTGGATTGAGGAAGCGTTCA
Organism: Candidatus Planktophila sp.; assembly: GCA_044345775.1. Classification (GTDB taxonomy): domain Bacteria; phylum Actinomycetota; class Actinomycetes; order Nanopelagicales; family Nanopelagicaceae; genus Planktophila. The sequence continues at coordinate 7,339 of JBIJAL010000037.1, read as the reverse complement.
AAGAGAAGTCCATGCTCAAGTGGATCAAGACCGGTGATGCCAAGTGCGTATGCAACAAGTGAGCCAGCAGCTGATCCTCGACCTGGTCCTACTCGGATACCGACTTCACGTGCATGTGAGCAGAGATCTGCAACAACAAGAAAGTAACCAGGAAATCCCATTTTGATCATGACATCTAGTTCATAGTCCAAACGCTGGATATGAACTGGCGTCACGCGATCTCCAAGGCGATCCGTTAACCCTTTATGCGAAAGCGTGCGAAGCCAAGAGTCCTCACTCTCCCCTTGAGGGACCTCAAATTGAGGAAGTAAATTCTCTCCTTCGCGCAAAGTCACATTGCAACGCTCTGCAATCAACAAGGTGTTATCACACGATTCAGGAATATCCTTAAAGAGTTCCCGCATTTGTGCCGCTGTTTTTACATAAAATTCATGATTATCAAATTTGAATCTCTTTGGATCTGCAAGGGTTGAACCTGACTGCACGCAAAGCAAGGCCTCATGTGCCGCGCCATCTTCTGCGAAGGTGTAATGGAGATCATTGGTTGCAAGCATTGGGAGCTTGAGATCTTTAGCTAACTTCAGGAGGTCTGTCCTGACTCGATTTTCAATGTCGATTCCGTGATCCATCAACTCAAGATAAAAATTAGATGCACCAAAAATGTCACGGTAGTCACTTGCAGCTCTGAGAGCTTCCTGGTAGTTGCCCATACGAAGACGAGTCTGTATCTCACCACCGGGACAGCCAGTGGTTGCTATCAACCCTTCGGAATATCGAGAAAGGAGCTCGCGATCCATGCGTGGTTTGTAGTAATACCCTTCAAGTGAAGCAAGAGATGAAAGTCTGAACAGGTTGGCAAGGCCTTGATTGTTCTCAGCCACAATTGTCATGTGGGTGTAGGCACCTCCGCCTGAGACATCATCATCGCCCCCACTTGCCCACTGCACTCGCTTTTTTTCATGGCGAGATTCAGGGGCTACATAGGCTTCAATTCCAATAATTGGTTTGACCCCAACACCCTTTGCCTGTTTATAGAAGTCAAATGCACCAAAAACATTTCCATGATCTGTCATTGCGATTGCAGGCATTTCTTGACGCGCAACTTCTGCAACCAAATCTGCAACACGAGCAGCGCCATCGAGCATCGAATACTCTGTATGGACGTGCAGATGAACAAATGAATCTGAAGGTGTTCCGGTCATAGGCTGGCTAAATTAGCACTTACGGAATCACAGCATCGGATAGCAACGCCAGACAAGCCTGAAGGTCAGCTGGATAACCAACCTTGAACTCCATAGGTTCACCTGTAATCGGATGATCAAAGGCCAGCTCTTTGGCGTGAAGCCACGGGCGCCCCATCTGAAGTGACTTTGCAAGCACTGGATCTGCACCGTAGGTGGTGTCTCCGACGAGTGGGTGGTTAAGGGCGCTCATGTGAACTCGAATCTGATGCGTTCTGCCAGTTTCAAGTTCAACCTGAACCATCGTCACACCTCTGTAATACTCGATGAGCTCATAGTGCGTGATGCTCTCTTTCCCATCTGCAACGACAGCAAAGCGATGATCGACTTTTGGATGACGATCGATTGGGGCATCTATCGTTCCTGTCGGTGGATCGATATGTCCTTGAATCATTGCATGATAAGTTTTTTTAACACTACGTGTCCTGAAGGCTTCTTTTAATACCGTGAATGCTCTATCGGTCTTTGCGATAACCATGAGGCCACTTGTTCCAACGTCAAGTCGATGAACGATACCTGCGCGTTCAGCCGCGCCTGAAGTTGAAATTGTGTAACCAGCGGCTGCGAGTGCACCAACAACTGTTGGTCCATGCCAACCTGGGCTTGGGTGAGCAGCGCAACCCACTGGTTTATTTATCACAACAATATGATCATCGTTATAAACAACATCAAGCCCATCGAGCGGTGTCAAAGGAATAGCTTCACGTTCGATAACTTCGGGAAGTAGTACCTCAATAATCTGCGCTGCGGTTACACGCTCGGATTTTCCAAGAGATACTCCCCCACAAGTGATATCGCCATCATCGATTAATCGCACAATTGCAGATCGTGATAAACCTAAAACGCGAACGAGCGCGCTATCGATTCGCTCTCCAGCTACGCCTTCTGGCACGCTGAGTATTCGCAACTCTCTTGCCATCTGGGCCTCCTACTTTGTCTCTGGGCCCGTGGGGGCAAATGGAGAAATCTCCTTAGTGATCAACAGTACTGATAGAACTGCAGCGCACACTATTGCGATATCGGCAATATTAAAGACCGGCCATCGTGGTAACTCGATCCAATCAATCACATGGCCATTAAATAGTGATGGTTCGCGGAAGATTCGATCAGTGAGATTTCCTAAGATTCCACCCAAGGCAAAGGCCAGGACAAGTGACCACCAGCGATTGATAATCTTGATTGCAAAATATGCAATACCTGCAACTGCGGCTGCTGAGAGAATCGTGAAGAGAAATGTCACGCTTGTTCCGACGCTAAATGCCGCTCCTGGATTAAAGACCAAGCGTAATTGTAGAAACGTTCCGATAATTGGAGTTGGTCTTACCGGGCTAACAGAATTGAGTGCCCATGCCTTTGTAGAGAAATCTAGAGCCCAAATAACTGCTGCGATCAAATAGAGGCGCTGCCATTGAAAGGTAAATCTAGCCAAGGGCACCTTTAGCGCCGCTCTTCTTTCTGCTTACAGATCATGCATAAGGTCGCACGTGGAAATACATGCAAACGCTCTTTGCCGATCGGATTTGAACAATCTTCACAACTTCCATAACTCTTGTTATCGATTCGCACGAGAGCTCGCTCAGTTTGCAAGACCATGTCACGAGCATTAATTACAAGAGACATTTCATGTTCGCGCTCAAAAGTTTTTGTTCCAGAATCTGCTTGGTCGTCGCCAGCGCCTTCTCCAGAATCTGCAATGAGATCTTCCATCTCGGCTTCAATGACTTCCAACTCATGCTTGAGTCGTGTGAGTTCTTTCGCCAACTCGATTCGAACTGCCTTAAGTTCGCTTGCCGTCCAAGGTGCTTCTCCGGCAGCAGCCATCACTGGGGTCGGTGCAGATTTAATTGGCTTGAGAGGCGGAACTTTTTTTCCGCTCTTGACTGGACGTGCAGGAGGCGGCATTACAAGGCGTCGTTCCTCAACAACTGGCGCAGCAATGGGAGCAACAACTGTTGCCACCGAGACCGTCTGTGACTTCTCATCAACTGTAAGAGTTGGCTTTCCACTCTTTGATGGAAATGGACGACCTGGTGCGCTCTTTTTTATCGGAGCTTTTGCTGCAGCTTTTTTAACTGGCGCTTTCTTAGCAACTTTTTTGGCTGGAGCCTTCTTGGCAACTTTTTTCACCGCAGCTTTTTTGACAGCAGCCTTTTTGGCAGGAGCCTTCTTCTTCGCTTTCGAAGCGGGGGCGGCTGCCTTCTTGGCTACTTTTTTTGCTGACACGCCGCGCACCCTATGCGCTTTTTCCACTTCTACCAAATATGCCACTCGAGTTCACAGGAAAATGGGTGAGAAAGCGATGGTCGCACGAGCCTCGCGTAGCCAGCGCGGATCTGGCCTGCATTAGACTCTCCATCTCATGAGTTCTCAATTCCGCCCACTTCCCGCGCAGATCGATCTGCCTGCGATGGAGCGTTCCATTCTCGAATTGTGGAGTAGCCAGGAGATCTTCGAGCGCTCACTTTCGGCACGAGCTGGGCAAGAGCCCTGGACATTTTATGAAGGTCCCCCAACAGCCAACGGCATGCCTGGAACTCACCATATCGAGGCACGAGTATTTAAAGATGTCTTTCCCCGCTTTCATACAATGAAGGGGAAGTTCGTCTCGCGCAAGGCCGGGTGGGATTGCCACGGTCTGCCTGTTGAAATTGCTGTTGAGAAAGAACTTGGTTTTTCTGGCAAGGGAGATATTGAAAAATTTGGAATTGCCGCCTTTAACGATAAATGCCGCGAATCAGTAACTCGACATGTTGGCGCTTTCACCACGATGACCGAACGCATGGGGTTCTGGGTTGATTTCGATCAAGCGTATTGGACGATGTCACCTGAGTATGTCGAGAGCGTATGGTGGTCGCTGAAGGAGATTTGGAAGAAAGGTCTGTTGGTTCAAGATCATCGCGTGGCTCCATATTGTCCTCGTTGCGGAACTGGCTTGAGTGATCATGAATTAGCGCAAGGATATGAAACAGTTACAGATCCTTCTGTCTTTGTTCGCTTTCCAATTACCTCGGGCGAACTCGTCGATCTCAATGCATCGTTGCTTGTATGGACGACAACACCATGGACTCTCGTTTCAAACACAGCAATTGCAGTACACCCTGATGTGGACTACGTCGCAGCACGTGTAACTCACGAGGAGAGCAGTGAAGTTCTTGTCGTTGCACAGGCCCTGATCGCTAGCCTCACAGGAGATGTAGAAATCCTAAAGAGCTTCAAGGGGTCAACTCTCGAGCGAGTTCATTACCAGCGTCCATTGGACTTTGTTGAGATTCCAGATTCACACTTTGTGGTGCTTGCAACCTATGTAACAACTGAAGATGGAACAGGACTTGTTCATCAATCACCAGCCTTTGGCGCGGATGATTTGCAAGTATGTCGCGCTTATGGATTGCCCGTAGTCAATCCCATCGCCCCTGATGGAACATTTTTCTCAGATGTTCCATTTGTCGGTGGCCTGTTCTTCAAGGATGCCGATAAACCTTTGGTGAAGGAACTCAAAATACGCGGCGCACTGTATAAACATCTTCAATACGAGCATCAGTATCCACACTGTTGGAGATGCCACACAGCGCTCATTTATTACGCACAGCCTTCGTGGTATATCCGCACTACTGCAATTAAGGATGCGCTCATCCGTGAAAACGAGAAGACGAATTGGCATCCAGAGACAATTAAGACCGGTCGATACGGAGACTGGCTTGAAAACAATATTGATTGGGCTCTCTCCCGAAATCGATTCTGGGGAACGCCACTGCCGATCTGGCGTTGCGAGAACAAGCATGAAGAGTGTGTCGCTTCGCTAAAAGAACTCGGCGAATTGGCCGGCCAGAATCTGCTCGAGCTCGATCCTCATCGCCCCTTTGTTGATGACATTACCTTTTCCTGCACTCAATGTGCCTCTGTAATGACCCGCGTTCCTGAAGTCATTGATTGCTGGTTTGATTCTGGCGCAATGCCATTTGCTCAATGGGGATACCCTCACAAAGAAGGATCCAAAGAGAAGTTCGAAGCAGCATATCCAGCAGATTTCATTTGCGAAGCAATCGACCAGACGCGAGGTTGGTTCTACACACTCATGACAATTGGAACGTTGGTCTTTGATCAATCTTCATATAAGAACGTTCTCTGTCTTGGCCATATTCTCGACAAAGATGGCCGCAAGATGAGCAAGCATCTCGGAAACGTCCTAGAACCCATTGCTCTCATGGACCAACATGGTGCTGACGCGGTGCGTTGGTACATGCTTGCCGCAGGATCACCGTGGTCGGCTCGACGCGTCGGACACGATGCAATAAGTGACGTTGTGCGGAAGACTCTATTAACGTACTGGAATACGCTTTCATTTCACGCCCTCTATGCCAATGCCTCACAGTTTGATCTCAAAAGCTCGCCTGCAATTTCCGAGCGCTCCCTTATGGATCATTGGATTTTATCTGAATTGAATATTCTTATTGGAGATGTTGATAAGGCGTATAACGAATTTGATTCTCAGCACGCAGGTCGAGTCCTTGCCACATTTATTGATGATCTCTCTAACTGGTATGTCAGAAGATCTAGACGGCGCTTCTGGGATGGTGATGTTGCCGCGATGGCTACATTGCACGAATGCCTTCTCACCCTCACTCAATTACTAGCACCAATGGTTCCCTTCATCACAGAGCACGCGTGGCAAGAACTCCTACTTCCTGCAAATCCTTCACTCCTCCCATCGGTGCATTTAAGTGACTTTCCGGTTGCCAACGATGAACTCATCAATCGAAAGTTAAGTAATCAAGTTGCGATGACACGTAGAGTGGTAGAACAAGGACGCGCCGCACGCGCTGAATCTGGAGTCAAAATTCGCCAGCCTCTAGGACGCGCGCTCATATCGGCGCCAGGCTGGCATGAACTTCCATTGGAAATGAAGGACCAGATTGCCGATGAACTCAATGTTCTTGAACTAGCAGACATTGCGGATGCAGATGGCGACCTTGTTGATGTTTCGGTTAAAGCGAATTTCAAATCTCTGGGCGCTAAATATGGCTCAGATGTGCAGGCTGTAGCCAAGTTAATTGCCTCAGCCGATGCCACCTCTTTGGTGCGCACACTACGCAGCGAAAACTCAACTCTTGTCGGTACTTTTACAATTCATCTGACGGACCTCGTGGTAACTGAAGTTCCAAAGAGTGGCTGGATGGTTGCCAGCCATGATGGTGAGTCAGTGGCTCTAGATTTAACGCTCACACCAGAACTTATTCAATCTGGGCTGGTTCGAGAAGTGATCAGATTTATCCAAGAGAAGCGAAAATCAGATGGTTTCGAGATTTCTGATCGAATTGGAGTTAAGTACAACGCAAATGTCCAGACACACGCTGCGATCACCGCCGAGCATTCATTTATCTGCTCTGAAGTTTTGGCAACAACATGTGTTCAGGACCTTACGCTGGAGCAAGGCGATAATGAGCTTGGAATGTTTGTAGTCTTAAGTAAAGAATAAAACGCTAACGCCAACCACATACTTAGCCAACTGAATGGCAAGTAATATGACGATGTATGAGAGATCTAACGAAACGCCCCCAAGTTGTAGTGGTGGGATGAAGCGTCCCACAAATTTCATGGCCGGATCGGTTATCGAGTAAACCACTTCAAAAATTGCAAGTAAGAAACTATTGGGCCGCCAATTGCGCGCGAACATTCTGACATAATCGATGATCAAACGAGCAAAGAGAAGCCACTTAAAGACATCGAGAACGTTAAGAAGTAATGACTGAAGCATTGCTAAATCAATTACTACAAGTTAGCTCTGGTTGAAAAAGCTGGCTTGAGCATATGCTGCTTTATCTTCGGTGCGTACCTTGACATTGGCAGGTGAGATCAAAAATACTCTGCTAGCAATTCTTTCAATTCCACCTTGTAAGCCAAAAGCCAAGCCACTTGCAAAATCGACAAGACGCTTTCTCTCTGACTCGTCCATATCATCTAAATTTATGATGACAGGATTTCCTTGGCGATAATGTTCAGCCATTTGTCGAGCCTCAGAATAAGAACGTGGATGTAATGTAATGATGTTGTAAGACGGTTCAAGTTCAAGGACGGGATCGGTCTCGACGGCTCCTCGT
>JBIJAL010000106.1:0-3236 GCA_044345775.1 Candidatus Planktophila sp. | reverse complement strand
TGCAGGTCGCACGACAGGCTCAAGGTGGAAGCGCACTGATGGCGATCACCGTTGATTCTTCTGTCTCAGAATCTGTTGCAGCATCGGTTGCAAAGGAAATCGGAGCAGACCTCGTGAGATCTGTCTCTTTGGTGAACTGATGACAAAGCAGATCAGCCTTGCCGTCATTGCTGGAGATGGAATCGGCCCTGAGGTAGTTGCTCAGGGAATTCGCGTCCTAGATAAAGTTGCCGCAAAGTACGACACCACATTTGCAAAAACTGAATATGACTTAGGTGCTGGATATTGGCACCGCACGGGTGAAGTACTTCCTGATTCTGTGATGGCCGAAATTGCAAAGTCTGATGTGATTTTGCTCGGTGCAGTGGGAGATCCAACAGTTCCAAGCGGAGTTCTCGAGCGCGGACTTTTGCTCAAACTTCGCTTTGCATTCGATCATTACATTAACTTGCGTCCTGCACGGCTTTCACAAGGTGTCACCGGACCTCTTGCAACAAAGGCACCCATTGATTTTGTTGTCGTACGCGAAGGAACTGAAGGTCCGTATGTTGGCGCCGGTGGCGTCCTTGCCCTCGGTACCGAGAACGAAATTGCAACTGAAGAGTCACTGAATACTCGTCGCGGCGCCGAGCGCGCAATCCGTTATGCATTTGAACTTGCTACAAAGCGCGATCGCAAGAAGTTGACGCTTGTTCACAAGAACAATGTATTAACTCGCGCGGGCAGCTTATGGACACGTACCTTTAACGAGGTTGCCACCGAGTATCCAGCAATCACCACCGATTACCTCCATGTTGATGCTGCCTCAATGTTCTTTGTCACCAACCCTGATCGCTTTGATGTTGTGGTTACAGATAATCTCTTCGGAGATATCTTGACCGACATAGCAGCAGCAATCTGTGGCGGTATTGGTCTGGCAGCATCTGGAAATATCAATCCCACCGGTGCATTTCCATCCATGTTTGAACCTGTACACGGCTCAGCGCCAGATATCGCTGGTAAGAATTTAGCTGATCCAACTGCAACAGTGATGTCTGTTGCGATGATGCTCGATCACCTCGGACTTTCACAAGCTGCACGCGATGTTGAAGCCGCTGTTGCTAAAGATCTTGCTACACGAGGCGATGCCAAGCGAAGCACTACTGAAGTGGGGGATGCGCTACTAGCGCTGCTCTAATATGAAAATCACACTCAACCCACAGGCAAAAGATGCGGCAACGCGCGATGCCCTCGTTGCAGAAGGCGGATTCGGTAAGTACTACACCGATCACATGGTTATCTGCGAGTGGGATGAGAAGAGCGGATGGGCAGAGCCAGAACTCGTTCCCTACGGTCCAATTTCATTAGATCCTGCAACTGCTGTCTTTCATTACGGACAGGAAATCTTTGAAGGAATGAAGGCATATCGCCAACCAGATGGCGGCATCGCACTCTTTCGCCCTGAAGCAAATGCCAAGCGCTTTGCCCGCAGCGCTGCCCGTTTAGCACTTCCTGAAATGCCTATCGAACTCTTTATTGAAACTATTGAAACACTTGTAAAGCAAGATGCTGGTTGGGTGCCAAATAAGGTGGGAGAGTCTTTATATATTCGCCCATTTATGATTGCAACCGAAGTTGGTTTAGGTGTTCGCCCGACCAATAAAGCTACCTATCTGTTGATTGCAACACCTGCCGGTGCCTACTTTGATCCATCAAAGGCAGTCTCTGTCTGGATTTCAACTGAATATGTTCGTGCATCCCAGGGTGGAACAGGTGAAGCAAAGTGCGGCGGAAACTATGCAGCCAGCCTTGTTGCACAAAAGGCTGCAGCCAAGCAAGGCTGCGATCAAGTTGTCTGGCTGGATGCCGTCGAACGCAAATGGGTAGAAGAAATGGGCGGCATGAATCTTTACTTTGTTAAAGGTAAAGGAACAGACGCAACAATCTTTACTCCACAACTGACCGGAACGTTATTGCCAGGTGTCACACGCGATTCAATTCTCAGCGTGGCCGCAGACCTTGGTTATAAAGTTGAAGAAGGAATGATCAGCACCACTGATTGGCAAGATGGAATTGCCTCAGGTGAAATCACAGAAACTTTTGCATGTGGCACAGCAGCTGTTGTCTCACCGATCGGTCAGGCAAAGAGTGCGATGGGCACCTGGGTAACAGGTGATGGCCAGCCAGGAACCATCACGATGCAGATTCGCAATCACTTGCTCGGAATTCAACATGGAAATATTGAAGATAAGCACGGTTGGGTTAAGCGAGTCCTCTGATGACAATCGATGACTCCTTTCATATCTACGACACCACACTTCGAGATGGCGCACAACAAGAAGGCCTCAATCTTTCAGTCCACGACAAGTTAACGATTGCTCGACACCTCGATGATCTCGGCGTTGGCTTTATCGAAGGTGGATGGCCAGGGGCTAATCCCAAAGACACTGAGTTTTTTGCACTCGCTAAGAAAGAACTTAAGCTAAAGAACTCAACTTTTGTAGCATTCGGTGCAACTCGTCGCCCCAACGTAAAGGCAGCAGATGATGTGCTCCTTGGCGCACTCCGCGATTCCGGCGCACCGGCAGTAACTCTGGTGGCAAAAGCATTTGATCGCCACGTTGATCTCGCTCTGAAGACTTCACTTGATGAGAACCTCGAAATGATTCGTGACAGCATCACCCACCTGCGCCAAGAAGGCCAACGTGTTTTTCTTGATGCCGAACACTTCTTTGATGGATACCGTAACAATCGCGCATATGCACTTGAAGTTGTTCGTGTTGCTGCTGAATCAGGTGCTGATGTCATCGCACTCTGTGACACGAACGGTGGAATGTTGCCTGATGAACTTTCTCAAGTAGTTCACGACGTTCTGCAAGCATCAAGTGCTCGTCTCGGAATTCATTGCCACAACGACACGGGATGTGCGATCGCTAACTCAATGGCTGCAATCGCAGCAGGTGTCACACATGTACAAGGAACTCTCAATGGATACGGCGAGCGAACAGGTAATGCTGACCTGGTTGCAATTATTGCCAATCTAGAACTCAAGAAAGATAAGCCAGTATTGCCTGAGAACGCACTCCGCGAAGCTTTCCGCATCTCACACGCAGTCGCTGAAGTCACCAATGTTTCACCATCTGCCCGCCAGCCATATGTGGGTGTATCTGCCTTTGCACATAAGGCGGGGCTACATGCATCTGCAATCAAGGTTGATTCAAATCTTTACCAACACGAAGATCCAGCATCTGTTGGAA
>JBIJAL010000105.1:0-3257 GCA_044345775.1 Candidatus Planktophila sp. | reverse complement strand
TGTCACACCTTAATAGTTGAGCCGTTAGAATAGTAATCATAACGACACCTGCAGGCGCCTGTAGCTCAGTCGGATAGAGCAACCGCCTTCTAAGCGGTAGGTCGCAGGTTCGATTCCTGCCAGGCGCGCATTTCTCAGAAGTAGACTCTAGAAAAAGAAGAACGACCAGGCTGGATGGCCTGGTCGTTCTCTCTTACCCTCGAGATTAGGAAACTTATCTACTAGCCCATCTTTCCTGTGACGTAATCTTCGGTACGTGGATCTGATGGATTGTTAAAGATCTTGCTTGTCGCGTCGTACTCAATCAACTTTCCTGTACGAAGATCGCTGAGTGGGTTTACATCGGTAACGAAGAAAGCTGTGTAAGAACTCACACGGGCAGCTTGCTGCATATTGTGGGTAACGATGACGATTGTGTAATTCTTCTTTAGCTCCATCATTAACTCTTCGATACGAAGCGTTGCGATAGGGTCGAGAGCAGAACATGGCTCATCCATAAGAATCACATCAGGTTCAACTGCTAGTGAGCGAGCAATACAGAGACGCTGTTGCTGTCCACCAGATAAACCTAGCGCCGATGAACTCAAGCGATCCTTGACTTCATCCCAGAGGGCTGCACCTCGAAGTGAATTTTCGACAATTGCATCAAGTTCTGACTTCTTGGGACGTCCATTTACCTTTGGGCCGAAGGCGACATTCTCATAAATACTCTTTGGGAATGGGTTTGGTTTTTGGAAGACCATTCCGATACGACGACGAATCTCAACCGGGCTTGCCTTTGAGTCGTAGAGATCTGCATCGTGATACAAAACTGTACCCGCAACAGATGCACCTGGGATGAGGTCATTTGTTCGGTTAAGCGTTCTGATCAGGGTTGATTTTCCACATCCAGATGGACCAATAAATGCTGTGATGTCATGGCTTGGGATTTCAAGATTAACATCAGTGACAGCCACATATTTTCCATATGAGACCGAAACATTCTTGAGAGTGAAAACCGGATCAAGTATCTCAGGCTTGCCAGCTACATTACTCATGTTAACCTTCCATTTTCTTTGTGGTTGTGAAGTAAGACTTTTTCTGCATTGGGGTCATCAGACATTCCGCTTTCGAGTAGCGACATCGCGCAGAATAATTGCAATGAGATTCAAAATAAAGAGAACTGCCATCAAGATCAAACTACCGGCACTTGCTAGGACCTGGAATTCTTCACGTGAATCAGAGGCATACTTAAAAATTGTCAGCGGCATGATTGTAAATGGACTATCTAGGCCAGTGGGGTTAAATGTCACGAACGAAAGAGCTCCGAGGAGAAGTAGCGGCGCTGATTCACCGATTGCACGTGAGACGGCCAAGATTGATCCGGTTGCTGTACCTGGAATAGCGCTCGGCAAAACTAAGCGCCAGACTGCCTGCCATGGTGTTGCACCCAGCGCTAGTGCACCTTCTTTATAGGACGGAGGCACTGCACGAATTGCTTCTCGCGAAACGATAATAATCACGGGCAACATCAACATTGCGATCACCGCAGCGGCAGCGCCGACAGTAAATCCCCATGCGATAAAGCCACGGACAACAAATGCAAGTCCGATCAAACCAAAGACCACTGCTGGAACTCCAGCAAGGTTCTGGATATTAAGTTCGATGAGGCGCGTAACTTTATTTCCCTTGCCGGCAAATTGTTCAAGATAAAGGGCTGTGAATAAACCTGTTGGTAGAGCAAATAGCGTTGCTGTGCCAACCACCCAGATTGAACCAACAAGAGGAGATTGGAAACCCGCATTATCAATGTCATACGATGGGTATTTTGTGATGAGGTCCCATGAGAGCAACCAACCCGCATCATTCCAAAGGCTACTGACAATCCAATAGATCATACCTAGCGAGATGAAAACACTGAGGTAAAGAAAGAAACGGAAAGAGCCATCAACAAAGAGTCTGCGCGGTGATATCCGACTTTTCAGCGAGATTGATTGAGCCATCTTATTCATACGCCTCTCGATAGCGAGAAATAATTTTGTTTCCCATGATGTTAAAGATCAGGGTGACAAGGAAGAGCATTGCACCAATGAGGAAGATTGTGTTGTATGCCCTTGAACCAACTTCGGCATCGCCAATACCAGCAAAGCCGATAAAGGCCGAAAGGGTCATCATTGGATCACCTGGGTTTGCCGACAACATCGGATAGCTACCAGCGACCATGAGAGCGATAGTTGTCTCTCCGAAGGCGCGAGCAAATGCAAGAATAAGCGCCGCTACAACCCCTGACAAACCTGCGTTAAAGACAACTTTGACGGCAACTTCGCGACGAGTTGCACCAAGAGCGTAGGCCGCTTCACGCATCGCTCGTGGAACGGCAGAGAGAGCATCATCTGCAACGGAGGCGATGATCGGCACAATCAAGATGCCGGTGACAAATCCTGCACCGACAGCGGTATATGCCAGAGGTTCACCGATCGGCCAATACCTCTCAACAAAATCTGGATTAATCACATAGAGGCCAAAGAGGCCAAGCACAACAGTTGGAATTCCTGCAAGAACTTCAAGAATCGGTTTAACGATGCGACGCATATTAAAGGAGGCATAGTCGCTGAGGAAGATCGCCGCTGCGAGCCCAACAGGGACTGCGACAAACATGGCAATCGAAACGATCATCAACGTTCCGGTAAAGAGAGGAAGAATTCCGTACTGAGGTGGTGAAAAGAGAGGCGCCCAGGTTAGGCCAAATAGCTGGCCACCCACCTCAACTAATGTACGAATTGCTATCGGAAAGAGTGAGGCAACGATACCCACGGTCACGATAATTGAAACAGTCGTTGCAAAAATCATGATGATTCTTGCAATTAATTGATTACGAAGCCTACGTTGAAGATGTGGCGAAGGTGAAAGTACAACTGTCTTTGGAACGACCGTCGCCTTCTCCATCGCCACATCTCCCTTACGTGTAGTTACTTACTTACCCATAGATTACTCGAAAGACTAGGACTTGAGGGCAGCGATCGCCTTGTCAAGGTTGGTCTTTTGAGCAGGAGTCAGAGGTAGGAATTTAGCCTTCTCTGCCAATGTGTTCAACTGAAGTGAGTAGAACTCAAGGAATGGAAGAATCGCCTTGTTACTCTTGGCCTTATCCTCATTTACATAGATGAAGAGTGGGCGAGCTAGCGGGGTGTAAGAGCCATCGAGTACTGCGTCAAGGCTTGGGGTTGTGCAGCCCTTTCCGCCATCGATCTGAAGTGCTTTGTTGATATCAGTATTCT
>JBIJAL010000036.1:0-11142 GCA_044345775.1 Candidatus Planktophila sp. | reverse complement strand
TTGATTTAAATCCTAAGGTCGTACTTTATCGCGACTTGCAGACCTCATCAATAAAGTACCTATGGACTGCAAGGTCGTGAGTGAGTTCTGGGTGAAACGAGGTCGCAAGAAGATGTTTTTGACGCACAGCCACGGGATGAGTGACACCAGATGCTGAGGTAACAGAACTAATTACCTCAACCCCTTGACCTATCTCTTCGACCCACGGCGCACGGATAAAAACGGCGTTCAGTGTGTGGGAAGCGAATGAAAGTGTTGCTTCAAATGAATCGACCTGACGACCGAATGCATTTCGACGAACAGTCATATCCATGCCACCAAAAGTTTCTTGACCGGGCGCACCATCCATGACGCGATCAGCGAGAAGAATCATCCCTGCGCACGATCCGTATGTAGGCATTCCATCTGCAATTCTCTTCTGAATCGGAGCAAAGAGTTCATATGTGCGAGCCAATAGCGCAATAGCGGTGGATTCACCGCCAGGGATAATCAGCGCATCACAGCCATCGAGTTCGCTGGTACGTCGAATCTCTATTCCTTCTTCGCCACAATCATGAACCGCTTTGAGGTGTTCACGAAAGTCACCCTGCAGAGCAAGTACACCGATCTTCATTGAGCGCACTCAGAGAGAATGAGTGATTACCAACCGCGCTCGGCCAGGCGGTGTGGAACTGGAATATCTGCAACGTTGATTCCAACCATTGCATCCCCTAGGCCACGTGAGACCTCAGCCAAGACCTTTGCGTCTTGATAGAAAGTTGTCGCCTTGACACATGCTGCAGCGCGTTGGGCTGGATTTCCAGATTTGAAGATTCCTGATCCAATAAAGACACCATCGGCGCCCATCTGCATCATCAACGCAGCATCAGCAGGTGTTGCAATTCCACCAGCGGTAAAGAGGACGACTGGAAGTTTTCCAGTTTCGGCAACTTCTTTCACGAGTGCATATGGTGCCTGCATCTCTTTTGCTGCAACATACAGTTCATCTTCACGCATCGAGGTTAAACGTCGGATCTCGCCGCCGATAGTTCTCATATGTGAGACTGCATTTGAAACATCTCCCGTGCCAGCCTCGCCCTTTGAGCGGATCATGGCAGCACCTTCATTAATACGGCGTAGCGCTTCACCAAGATTTGTCGCGCCACATACAAAAGGAACTTTGAACTTCCACTTATCTACATGATTGATGTAGTCGGCAGGTGTGAGCACTTCTGATTCATCTATGTAATCGACGTTTAGACTTTCCAGAATCTGCGCTTCAACGAAATGACCGATACGCACCTTTGCCATGACAGGGATGGAAACCGTTGCCTGGATTTTTTCGATCATGTCAGGATCTGACATACGAGCAACGCCACCTTGCGCACGAATATCTGCTGGAACTCGTTCCAGAGCCATCACAGCAACCGCGCCGGCATCTTCTGCGATCTTGGCCTGCTCTGCATTAACGACATCCATGATGACGCCGCCCTTGAGCATCTCGGCCATGCCTCGCTTAACGCGCGCTGTTCCAGTTTCCTGTGACATCTACAAACTCCTCAGCTCTACTCGTTCTGGGGGTTGAGTCTAGCCGTGAAGATCGGATCTTTCTCAACCAGAGCGACCCACACCTGACCACGCGCGAAATTCAATGGTGTTCCATCCAAAGCCATCCAAGTGGTCCCAGATTGAGCATCGGTACGCGACCAGGTTGCAGGGAAATACTCACCATCGCGCAGGATATAGCCCGTGCCAGATCCGATAGTCAGTGAGTGCGGAGTTACTCCGCCAAATTTGTCACCATAGATAGAGGGAACAATCTGCACCTTCTGAATAACAACTGTGGTGGGGCTATGTGGTGCGCCTGTTGCGGAAAGATTTGGAACACCATTGTTGAATACCGTCCAACGGCTTTCTTCTACGCTCCAACGAAATTCATAGGTTGCCGCTGGCCACGAAACTTTAACTTCACTGATGGGTGAACCACCCGACGGCTTGTCACCAAAAGTCCACGCATTTGGTGCCGAACGCGAGACGACCTTTTCATCTTCTGCAACTTTTTCCATGAGCATGTCAGCACGTAAGACCATATTCGTCGGAGAATTCCGTAATGGATCTCGAGTATATATAGTTGGTGACTGACGTTGTGCGCCATAGTCATGAAGGTTCGCAGCCCTGATTACTGGCAAGAATTTAGATTGTGCGCCGCTATATGCAAAGACGACTGTTCCATATTGGGCAAGAACTTCAAGATCTGTTATGCGTGCACTACGAACGGGACCAATCAACTGTGGAATTTCAGAAGAATAGATCGCGACAAGACGGGTAAGTCCACCTTCAACTTGTTCGATATAGACAATATCTGCCTTATCCAGCCCAATTTGTGGTCGGGCGGCTACTGTATCGTCAATCTTTACTGCCAATATCTGTCCATCAAGACCTTCCCGACCCGAGAGTGAATTATACGTTGGCTCAACAAATATCCGCTCTATCAAGGATTGGTCTGAGGAAGGAACGAAGGCAAGAGCGATAACGGCAATCGCGCCGATACCAAATACGCCCGACAATACTTTCTTCATCAATCGTTCTCACGAATCAAGAGCCAGTCCCATGCGCGAGACTCGGATGTGACATTAAGTTTCTCACCTTTACTTAACACTTGTTCATAAATCTCATAGATCTGGTGGGCCACTTGGCTCCAGTCAAATCTTTGGGCATAAACCCTTCCTGATTCAGCGAGTTCGCGTCGTTTCTCATCATCGCGCAAAAGATCGATAACAACCTTTGCAAGTGACTGTGGATCTTCAGATTCAAAGAGTGCACCATATTTACCCGAGCCTAAGAGATCAGCAAATGCTGGAATATCGCTAGCAACAACGGCGGCACCACCGGCCAACGCCTCTGCGATAATAATTCCAAAGGACTCTCCCCCAGTATTTGGCGCAATATAGAGCGAGATTGATTTGAGAAAATTCGCCTTCTCGCTCTCTGAGATTTTTCCTAAGAATTGAAAACGTGTGCGAAGTTCAGAATTAATATCCTCTGAAATTTCTTCGGGATCCCCCGGACCTGCAATGAGAACTCGCACATCGGGGGCAAAGCGCGAAATGATTGGGAGGGCATCAATGAGTACTTCGAGTCCTTTGCGAGGCTCTTCAAATCGACCGATGAATCCCAGCGTTGCACCCGTCCATTTTTCCTCCTTAACACCATCACGATATCGATCAACAAAGATTCCATTTGGAATCACATGCGCCGTTGTATCCATATGCTCTTGCAAGGTGTCATAAGCGGCTTGGCTTACAGCAATCTTTTCGCTGAGTCGCTCAATCGCTGGCTCGACGATAGAAGCAATCACACGAGTAGTCGCTCCTTTTTTTGTCTGGGCGTGGAAGGTGCCGACAATGGGGCCTTCACTGGCCCACAGGGCAAGCAAGGAAATTGATGGAACTGCTGGCTCATGAAGATGAAGAATGTCGAAATCATTTTCTAACAGCCAGTTTCTTACGCGTGCAAAGGCTGCTGGATTAAAGAGAAGACGTGCCACCGCACCGTTAAAAGGAATACCTGTCGGTTTTCCTGCATTAACAAGATAATGCGGGAGATCAAATTCATCGGTGACTGGAGCGAGTACCGAAACAAAATGACCTTCTGCAATGAAAAATTCGGCAAGATCACGGACATGATTTTGCACCCCACCCGGAGTGTCCCAGCCATAGGGACAGACCAACCCAATCCTGAGTTTCTTCATTTCTTCTCCACTAAATCATCGTCAACCCAGATGCGTTGCATCATATGCCAATCGACAGAATGTTGAGAGATTCCCGCTGCAAATTGATCTGCACACCTCTGAACGATTACCTGCACCTTGCTCTCTTCATCTCCATCGGTAGGAATCTCAACCTTCTCAAGTTGAATATGAATTCCTTGTGGAGTGTATGAAACAAATGCAGTGACTAAAGGTGAATCAGTGCGAAGTGCAACGAGCGCTGGCCCCGCGGGCATTCGGGCAGTACCGCCGAAGAATGAAACATTGATTCCGCTGCGCGAAAGATCTCTATCGGCCACTAGTGCAATCATTTTTCCATCACGCGCCCTATCAATAAGGGCTGAGAAAGCGCTGCTGTCGAGTGGGAGAACTTCCATCCCTATATCTTGACGGTACTCCAAGAATTTCTCAAAAAGTGCGCGAGGTTTAAGAATTTCAGCGACAGTAACCAGACGTGCACCATTCAAACAGAAATACGACCCTGCGTGATCCCAATTGCCAGCGTGAGGTAGCGCGACGACAACAGATGTCCCCGATCGAATTGGATCCATTAAAAGATATTCATTACCTACAGTCACCGTTGCAAGAGTTCGCTCACGGCTCCAATCGGGCGAGCGGAAAGTTTCCACCCAATAGCGCATATATGAAAGAACACCTTTACGAGTAAGCCGGTCGAGATCCTCAGATGACATTAGCGGATGGACTCGCGAAAGATTTGATCTCAGCCTACGTACGCTCTTTCCGTTTTTGCGATACATCCGCTCTCCCAGCCAGACGAAAAGATTGTTGGCAGTCTTTTCGGGTACGCGTCGGATGATTGACCAACCGAGAAAGTAAGCACGCGATATGAAAAAATCCTTCATCGATTAAACCTTGCGCAGAGCGCGATAGACGATAACTATTCTTTGGGTAACGGTGATCAACCCAAGAAAAGCCAAGAGTGAGAATCCAGCGAGTGCGGCGATCTCTATCCCTAGTCCGTAGAAACCGATCGCAGTTAAGGCAATCACAATTCTTTCGGTCCGCTCAGCAATGCCGCCGCTGCAATCAATCTTCATGCTTTCAGCCTTTGCGCGGATATAAGGAATCATTCCCCCTGTGACCAATGAAATAAGAATTAAGAGCGCTACCAATCCATCAATATCGATAAAGTAGAGAAGAACTCCGATCAATATCGCTGAATCGGTGATGCGGTCGATCGTTGAATCAAGGAAGCCACCCCACGCAGTTCCTCCACCGCCACGCAGGCGCGCAATAGCTCCATCAAAGAGATCACTCAATGCAAAGAATGCGATCACGAGGGTTCCAAGAAAGAGATCACCTCGCGGATAAAAATAGAGCGCTGCAGCAACTGTTCCTAGTCCGCCTGTGATTGTGACGGCATTTGCAGTAATCCCGATGCGCACAGCAGATTTGACCACTGGATTAATTAATCGGGTGATCAGAGGTTTCACATGCGCGCTAATCATCGGCACCATCGTAGGCTTTAACCCATGACAACTTCCACATCTGGGCCTGTGAGAATTGCCCTCTTTGGACATGTGAGCGCTACCCCTGCAGCCCTGAGGCTAGAACTTGAGAGTCGGGGGTTGGTGGTGGCGTCGAATGAGGGCGATCTAGCAGATATCGATTGTGCGATCTTTGCTGTCAATCCTTCGGCAGGCATTGATGAGCCGACAATTAAAAAATGGGAAGTGTTCAACGAATATCTCACTCCACGCATCATGGTCGCACTTGCACTCCCTGGTGCCGAATTAGATTTCGATGATGCCGTTCTTTTGGCCAATCGTGTCTTTGACCAAATGGTGACGCCTTTTCTGGTTCTCCACGATGATGACGGAGCTCCCGCTGCCCTGATCTCTCTTGAAGACCTATCAGTTCGGAATTATCTTCGTGGGATCGCAGTTATCTCTGAGAGTGAACCAGAGCACCGTGAGTTAGTCGCTGAATTTCAGCAAGAGTATAGAGAAACTATCGAGGAGGCTGGTGAAGATGCCTTCCAAGCGGGACTCTTGTTCCCAGCGATTCCGATTAACATTGAGAATCAAATCGGGATCGATGTGCTGATCACATATCTAGAGAAGTTGCGATAGGTAGTTCTTTTTTTCCAACACCGAATTACCACGCGGCAGCGATTTCGCTTCTTGTAATTGTCAGTAATTGTGGCAAAACTTTTGTCTTACCAATGATAGGCATGAAGTTTGCATCCCCTGACCAACGCGGAACAACGTGCTGATGAATGTGCGCTGCAACCCCGGCGCCAGAGATCGCACCCTGATTCATTCCAAGATTAAAGCCTTCAGGGTTTGAAACAGTTCGAATTGTCTTCATCGCATGTGCAGTCAGTTCAAAAATTTCCTCCCGCTCTTGAGCAGTCAAATCTGTCAGATCGGCGACATGGCGAAAAGCGCAGATCAGGAGGTGCCCAGGGTTATACGGATAAAGATTCATGACTACGTAGGCATGAGTTCCACGATAAACAATAAGACCATCTTCATCACTTTTCGTAGGTATGTCACAGAAAGGACATTCTTGATTATTGGCCTCTAGCGGTCGGTTTTCACCGCGCAGATAATCAAGGCGGTGAGGAGCCCACAAACGAGACCAGGCATCTGGCATGCCGGTTGAATCTATGTAATCCACTTTTAAACCTGAGTGCGTGATTGCACTGCCGCAGTGATCTCTGCGATTGCATCGGCTAGAGGTACGCCATTCTTCTGCTCGCCATTGCGGTATCTAAACGAAACCGCTCCAGCGTTCTGATCCTCTTCGCCGGCGATGAGCATGTACGGAATCTTCTGCATCTGTGCATTACGCACCTTCTTCTGCATGCGATCGTCAGAGGCATCTAATTCAGCGCGAATTCCCGCAGACTTGAGCGCTTTGACTACATTGCCCAAGTAATCAGTAAATGCATCTGCAACCGGAATCGCCATCACTTGTACTGGCGCTAACCATGGTGGAAAAGCTCCAGAGTAATGCTCTGTTAAGACGCCAAAGAATCGTTCGATCGAACCAAAGAGTGCACGGTGAATCATCACAGGGCGTGCGCGCGTTCCATCCGATGCGGCATACTCAAGTTCAAATCGTTGTGGCAACTGGAAATCAACTTGGATTGTAGACATCTGCCAGGTACGGCCAATCGCATCTTTTGCCTGAACTGAAATCTTTGGGCCGTAAAACGCTGCGCCGCCTTCATCGTTTACGAGTTCGAGATTTTGAGCAAGGGCTGCCTTGCGAAGTGCTTCTGTCGCCGCTTCCCAATCCTCATCTGATCCGACAGATTTCTCAGGATTGCGCGTTGAAATTTCTAGGTAGAAATCTTCAAGACCGTAGTCACGTAAGAGATTTAGAACGAATGTCAGAAGTGAATCAAGTTCTCCTGCCATCTGCTCTTTTGTGCAGTAAATGTGCGCATCATCTTGTGTAAAGCCGCGCGCTCTAGTGATTCCGTGAAGCACTCCAGATTTTTCATAACGATATACGGTTCCAAATTCAAAGAGGCGCAGCGGAAGTTCGCGATAAGAGCGTCCCCGTGAGCGATAAATTAGATTATGGAAAGGGCAGTTCATCGGCTTCATGTAGTACTGCTGGCCGGCTCGCTTAATTGTTCCATCGGCATGATGCTCTTCATCGAGAATCATCGGCGGATACATTCCCTCTGAATACCATTCGAGGTGTCCCGAGGTCTCAAAGAGTGCTGCCTTTGTTATATGAGGTGAGTAGACAAATTCATATCCCTCGTCTTCATGGCGCTTGCGTGAATAATCTTCCATCGCGCGACGAACGATTCCACCCTTTGGATGAAAGACTGCAAGCCCTGAACCGATTTCTTCAGGGAATGAAAAGAGATCGAGCTCTTGCCCAAGTTTTCTATGATCTCTCTTTTCAGCCTCTGCCAATAACTCGAGATAGGCATTGAGATCATCTTGTGATGGCCATGCCGTTCCGTAGATTCGTTGCAGCATGGGATTCTTTTCAGATCCTCGCCAATAAGCGCCTGCGCTACGCATCAATGTAAATGCAGGAATGATCTTTGTTGATGGTAGATGAGGACCTCGGCATAGATCTGACCAGACTGGCTCACCATCTCTCCCGAGGTTGTCATAGATCGTTAACTCTGTTCCACCGACCTCGACGCTCGTCTCTTCATTTCCACCAGATTTAATGCCGATCAATTCACATTTATATGGTTCATGCGCAAGTTCTTTCAGTGCATCAGACTCGGTTGTCACGCGACGCTTAAATCTCTGGCCATCTTTAACAATCTTGCGCATAGCAGATTCAATTTTTTCCAGATCTTCAGGGGTAAAGGGACGCTCTGGCTCAAAGTCGTAGTAGAAACCATCGCGGATCGGCGGTCCGATACCAAGACGAGTCTGAGGGAAAATTTGCTGAACTGCTTGTGCCATGACGTGGGCAGTTGAGTGACGCAGAACTGCTAGTCCGTCAGGGGAAGAGATCGAAACGCCTTCTACGAGATCGCCTTCATTTAAATCACTCCACAGATCGCGAAGTTCACCATTGACGCGCGCAACGACGATTGACTTGTCGTCGGCGAAAATATGTGTCGGGCGCTGATCTGATTCAACGCTGCGGGCAAGGCCGTCGACAGTGATATTGATGGAAGCCATGGGGTAAGAGTACCTAAAGAGTTCTTGCTAACTCACGCAATTCGAGGCACATCTGCTCGGAATCGCTATCGACCTTGATTGGACGCGCATCTATCGAGGCTATCGGCAATGCAATTTTAAGTGAACTCATGGCTATCGCACCATTACACGACATCAGATCCTTCTCCGAGATTTCGCGTACTAGAAATTCGCACCTTTCGATTGCAAGTGCTCTGATTACGCCAGGGAGAATGCCAGATGTGATTGGTGGAGTAATCCATTGGCCACCGATTCGAAACGCAACATTTGAGACCGCTCCTTCAGTAACTCGCCCCAATTCATCGACGCAAATGAATTCATCGACTCCTTTCTCTGTCGCCTTGGCCAAGAGATCAAGGTGGTGAGTGTAGGGAAATACTTTGTGTTGACGCTCTGAGCTAGACCCAGATGTGCGATGTATACCCACAACCAAATGACCGCCCTTTGAAAGGTAGGCCTCATGAGTTGCCACAAAGTGATCTTGCGAGAACGACAAACGCAACCGTCCAACGGGATGTGGTACGGCGCTGATTAAATGTTCAATCGCATCAAGGATCTGATCTTCGCTTGGCAAAGTAAGGCCAAGATGGCGCGCACTTAACAGCACTCGTCGCATGTGACGCGAAAGTAATTGTGGGCGTGAATTCTCTGTTCGTACCGTTTCAAAAATCCCCGAACCTAACGGCCATCCATCAGCGCCCAGATACTGAGCTGTCTCATCAGTAAGAGCGTGATCGACCCAAATCTTCACAGAGTTCCACCCGCAATAGCGATCAAGGTTCGGGCCTTGAGTTGGGTCTCTTCCCATTCAAGTGCCGGTTCACTCCCCCAGGTAATCCCCGCGCCAGTGCCGTAACGCAACCACTCATCCCCTGTCGTCCAGAACGTTCTTATCGCAACTGCTAACTCGGCCTGATCGCCATGTATCCATCCAATAGCTCCACAGTAAGGACCGCGAGGCGTGGGTTCATGTTCTGCAATAATCGATAAAGCAGAACTCTTCGGAGCGCCACTGACTGATCCGGGTGGGATCGTCGCAGCAAGAATCTCACCCCAGGTTGCTCCGTCTCTAATGTCGGCGCGAACATCAGAAACCAAATGAGTGAGGCCAGGATGTTTTTCACGTCGGAACAATTCACTCACATTGACGCTTCCATCAACTGCAATCTTGCTGATGTCATTACGCATCAAGTCCACGATCATCAGGTTCTCAGCCTTGTCCTTCTCTCCAAAATCATCCTGATCCCAGCGGATAGTGCCCTTGATCGGTGATGTCACAAGTTCGCTGCCGTTGCGCGAAAGAAAGCGTTCAGGTGAAGCACTTGCAACTTCAAAGCCAGGAATCTTGAGATAACTCGCAAACGGTGCGGGGTTAGCGCCCTGGATTCGTGAAAAGAGCCCAGCAAGTGAATGCTGCTTCTTATCTATCAAGTGCGAAAGTTCACGACAAGCATTGACTTGGTAAACCCCGCCCCTCCCAATCTCTTCACGGATGGCATGGACGTAAGACAAGTAATCAAGTTCTTCCAACGAACTTCTCCACGGCCTCTGCAATACGCTCCACTCTGATTGTGGAAAGGGAGATTCCACTACCTTCTTAAACTGCGCAAAGTGATACTTACCCTCAAAGGTAGTAAGTACGGCCCAAAAATTGCCATCGTCTAGTTCACTCGGATCATCTGTGAACTTCTTCATCTTCGTGGCAAGGCGATTACCCATCCAGAATTGATAATCGCGGCCGAACATGGGGTAAGGCTACGCAGGAAAGCCATCACTTTGGCGCAACAGCCCTGCCTGCGCTAGATTTGCCTCCGCAGGAAAATGCGGACGTAGCGCAGCTGGTAGCGCGGAACCTTGCCAAGGTTCAGGTCGCGGGTTCGAACCCCGTCGTCCGCTCGGAGAGTGCGCCGTTCATCGATATGCACGGCGCTTCTTTTATATCTGAAGGCAAGATAGTTTCGTGGTGGAATGGCCGAGAGGCGAGGCAAGGGACTGCAAATCCCTCTACACGGGTTCAAATCCCGTTTCCACCTCCACGATGTGACCTCACATCTGTCCCGTAGGCACACTGCGGGACAGAAAATTGTTATATACGCTGACAGATTTTTGTATCAGCGGTGACTACCTTTATCGAGTGCATCTCGACGACAACGAAATCGTTCACCAGTTTAAAGGTGAGAGTCCAGTCAAAACTCTTATCTTTCTTTTGAAGGATCAGAAGAAGAACGTTCTTCTAGCGGTCTTGTTCTTTTCAATTAAACACTCGCCGTCATGGTTTATTCCACTCATTACCGCCAACCTGATTGACATAGTTGTGCAAAGAAAGGGAATGGTCGAATTTGGCCTTAACTCCGCAGCTTTAATACTTGTTGTCTTACAGAACTTTCCAACAAATATCCTCTACGTCCGCTATCTAGCCATGGCTGTGCGCGATGTAGAAAATCGCTTGAGATCTGCCTTAGTCGTTCGAATGCAACAGTTGAGCATTGGTTACTATCAAAAGACTAACGCTGGTGCGCTCCAGACTAAGGTTGTACGAGATGTTGAAAACATCGAGCAGATGCTCCGCCATATGTCAGATGGTGGGTTGGCGGCGATAAATAGCTTTATGGGCGCAGTGATAATTACAGCGATTAGGGTCCCCAGTTTTCTAGTTTTCTTCCTCTTGGTAGCGCCGATCGCTTCCCTTGCGATCATCCGAATGCGGCGTTCACTTAACGAATACAACGAGGATTTCCGAAG
>JBIJAL010000035.1:0-11168 GCA_044345775.1 Candidatus Planktophila sp. | reverse complement strand
GTGGACGACGAAGTGAGGCAGCGCTGATCACAGGGTTGCAGGTTTTATCACAGGGCAAGTGCTTGGGCATTTACCCAGAAGGCACCCGCTCACCGGATGGTCGCCTCTATAAAGGACGCACAGGTATCGCCCGCCTAGCCATCGAATCGGGCGCACCGGTAATTCCCGTAGCGATGTTTAACACTGAAAAGATTCAACCATCAGGAAAAGTGATTCCAAATGTGAAGCGAGTAGGAATGACATTTGGAGAGGCGATGTACTTTGATGGCGATTCAACCGATCTTGCATATCTGCGTGAAGTGACAGATAAAATCATGGCCCGCCTACAAGAGTTATCAGGGCAAGAGTATGTCGATCAGTATGCCGTTAAGGCTAAGAAACCAGGCACAATTAAACGCGATGAGGAATCTGATTCATCAGATTGATTGAATTTGCGCTCTCTGCACGAGGTAATTACATGTGGGGCACTCAGGGCCAGCATCGGGAAATTCCCCTTCGATGACATCCACGAGTTCTTCAAGAAGAGCGCTAAATTTCTTACTGTCTCGTTCGACCGGAAGGTAATGCTGGGTAACCCCAAACCCATGCGCTCCGTCGGCAGTAGGAGTGACTCCATTGAGCTTCCAAACAAGGAGTCCCATCGAGGAAACAGGAAATGGCTTTCCGCGGTCAGGGTTTTCTAGGGCATGTGCGTAAGCTTCTAACTGCGGAGCATAGAATTCGCCGTTATCGCGATCAGAATCGGAAACTTTACAATCAATAATCCCTACAGAGCCGTCTTCATAGTGGGCGAGCAGATCGTAAATTCCAAGAATCTTCCACGTCGTTGTTCGACCGGCAATAACTAAAGGCGAAGATTTCACCCACTGACCCCACTGCTTAACAACTCCTGGGGCTAATTGCGGATCAAGATCGGGCATAGAAGCGCGGCGGAAATGTTCTTCTTGGGCATCGGCTAAAGGTTTAACGAGAGGAAATTGTCCTGGCATCGTGACTTTAAACCAATATTTAATCCAGATACATCGCTTACAAGTGGAGAGTCCGAAGGTGAGATCAGAGGGCGCGATTGTGTCGCGGGCTGGTTTTTCAGGGCGCTTAATGGCAGATGGACTCATTTGACGATTAAATCACGAGAGTCGCTCGCCATCGCTGCTCATCCTAGGAAGCACCTGAAACCCCTCTACGGCGAGTCGGAAGGGGCGTGAGTTGCGGTCTGACCCCATCTCATGTTCAATAGCGTTAGATATATCGATTCGATATATAGCGCTCTAGATATATAGAGCGCTACCTAGTGGTGAGTAGAGGGGAATGGCTGATGCGCTCTCGCGCCGACTCTCTCGAACTTGCCCTCCTTGGACTCCTCTCTCAAGGCCCTCTTCACGGCTACGAGTTGCGCAAGCGCATGAGCGCCATCTTCGGGCCATTCCGCGCGCTCTCATTCTCAGTTCTCTACCCTCAGTTACGCCGAATGTTAGAGGCGGGTTTGATCCAAGAATGCGATGTCGAGCATGGCTCACGTCGTTCACGAATCGTTTATTCGATTACCGAATCAGGTACAGAGAGATTTTTAGATTTGGCCGAAAGTGTCAATGCAGAGGCATGGGAAGACGATGCCTTTGAGATTCGCTTCGCTTTCTTTAGCCCTACATCGAGTAAGAACAGAATAAGAATTCTCGAAGGGCGCCATCGTCGCCTGCAAGAGAAGGCCGAGATGCTCCGAGGAGAACTTGAGCGCTCGCCAGCTGGAATCGATAAATATCTAGAGGAGTGGCGCCGCCATTCACTGGAATCTGCTGTGCGAGAAATTGCTTGGCTAGAAGACATGATCAAAACCGAGAGGAAATAGAGTGAAAATCACAACTGGAAAAGGTGACATTCGTGTTGCCATCGTTGGAGTAGGAAACTGCGCCAACTCATTGGTTCAAGGAGTTACGTATTACAAGGATGCAGCAGCAGATCAAGAGATCCCTGGTCTTATGCATGCAACTGTTGGCGCGTACCACATCAGTAATGTGAAATTCGTTGCCGCCTTTGATGTGGATGCAAAGAAGGTCGGTCTCGATCTCGCAGACGCAATCTGGGCCAGCGAAAACAACACAATTAAATTTAGCGATGTAGCCAAGACTGGTGTTGAGGTGCTCCGAGGAGTCACACACGATGGTCTTGGTCGCTACTACCGCGAAACAATCACAGAGTCGACAGCTGCAGCGGTAGATGTTGTCGCCGTTCTCAAGGAAGAACAGGTTGATGTCCTGATCTGTTACCTACCTGTTGGTTCAGAAGTTGCGGCAAAGTTCTATGCTCAGTGCGCACTCGATGCAGGATGCGCGTTCGTTAACGCTCTCCCTGTCTTTATCGCATCAGACCCAGTGTGGGCGAAGAAGTTTGAAGATGCAGCTCTTCCTATTGTTGGAGATGACATTAAGAGCCAGGTCGGTGCAACAATCACACACCGCATCATGGCAAAGCTATTCCAAGATCGTGGCGTCTTCCTCGAGCGCACATACCAGCTCAACGTTGGCGGAAACATGGACTTTAAGAACATGCTAGAGCGTGATCGTCTTGAGTCTAAGAAGATCTCAAAGACAAACTCTGTGACATCTCAACTCGATCATGACATGGGTGAAAAGAATGTTCACATCGGACCTTCTGATTACATTCCATGGCTCGATGACCGGAAGTGGGCCTATGTCCGCCTCGAAGGTCGCGCCTTTGGCGATGTTCCACTTGAGTACAAGCTCGAAGTATGGGATTCACCAAACTCAGCTGGTGTCATCATCGATGCACTTCGCTGCGCAAAGATTGGTCTTGATCGCAAGATCGGTGGAGCACTTCTTTCACCTTCGTCATACTTTATGAAGACTCCACCTGTGCAGTACACAGATGAGCAGGCTCACGACAAGACTGAAGCATTTATTGCAGGAACTCTCGATCGCTAAAAAACACTCTCTCGGTAATAAATCTCTCGGTAATAAAGAACGCCCGGCCTGCTTGCGCAGACCGGGCGATTCTCTTTCTCAATGACCTCGGGTGCTTCTCTAATTCACCAGCAGGTAGTAGCCTCTACTCATGAGTAACATCACTAAAGCCTCTTCGGGAAGCATCCTCACGCTCTCTTTTGATCGTCCAGAGAAGATGAATGCCCTCACACGGGATATGTATGCCGATCTTGCTGCAGCGCTGAATGAAGCAGCCGGTGATTTTGGAGTAAGAGCGGTAATCCTGACCAGTACCGGAGCGCACTTCACCGCGGGCAATGACATAAAAGATTTTATGGAGCACCCTCCAACAACGCAAGATTCAACCGTTGCAGCATTTTTAGGCGCGCTTCTTGAATTTCCAAAACCGCTCTTAGCTGCGGTAAATGGAAATGCGGTGGGTGTAGGAACAACGATGTTGTTGCATTGCGATGTTGTTGTTGCAGACCCCAAAGCATCTTTTTCAATGCCATTTGCATCTCTGGGACTAGTTCCAGAGGCGGGGTCTAGTCTTCTCTTTCCCGAACTCGTGGGCTACCAGCGCGCAGCAAAGATCTTTATGACAGGTGAGTCATTTTCTGCCGAAAGCGCTAAAGAGATGGGGCTAGTCGCCGAGATTTCAACTGATGCATATGCCGCAGCGCTTGTGATCGCACAACAGATTGCCGAGCAGCCACCTACGGCGATCATCAACACCAAGGCGCTGATTAAGGCGAGTAAGCATGATGCGGTCGCCGCAGTCATGAAAGCCGAGTTCGAACTCTTCTCACTTGCACTCACATCAGATGAGGCGATGGAAGCATTTATGAAATTTATGGCAAAGAAATCTGCAGAAAAGGGAGCAAAGTAATGTCAATCTCAGGAAACCTGCAGGGCAAGCGAATTTTTGTCACAGGAGGATCTCGCGGAATCGGTTTAGCGATCGCACTTCGCGCCGCAGCCGATGGCGCATCTGTTGCCATTGCGGCAAAGACAGCCGATCCAAATCCAAAGTTGCCAGGAACAATTTTTACTGCAGCGAAAGAGATTGAAGCAGCTGGGGGAGTAGCCCTACCAATCCAATGCGATATTCGTGATGAAGATCAGATCGCTTCTGCAATTGCTCAGACGGCGGCCGAGTTTGGTGGGATTGATATCCTGATTAACAATGCCAGTGCGATTAATCTGACGCCAACCCTTGCAACACCTGCCAAGCGATTTGATCTGATGTTTGATGTCAATGTCCGTGGAACTTTCCTTACATCCCAGGCAGCGCTACCTCACCTTAAGGAGAGTGCGGCCCAGGGGCGCAATCCACATATTCTTACTCTGTCACCTCCTTTATCGATGAAGGCAAAGTGGTTTAAAAATCATGTTGCTTACACGATGGCTAAGTATGGACTGTCTATGTGCGTCCTTGGAATGGCAGAAGAATTCAAGGGCGATGGAATAGCAGTCAATGCCCTATGGCCACGTACAGCAATTGATACCGCGGCGTTACAGATGATTCCTGGAATTGATACAGCATCATGTCGTACTCCTGAAATCCTGTCAGATGCCGCCTATGTCATTCTTAACCGCGATGCCAAGGAGAACAGTGGAAACTTCTATGTTGACGACGAGGTTCTTGCATCCGTGGGAATCACAGACCTTGAGAAGTATTCTGTTGTGCCCGGAACAACTGACTTTCTTCTTGATTTCTTCTTAGATTAAGATTAGGACATGGTTATCTCAGGGGGACTCTTCGGTTCTGTTGCAGGGCTTCCGCTGCATCCTCTAGTAATCCATATCTCAATTGTGCTCATTCCACTTGTTGCAATTGGCGCACTGGTCATGTCATATCTTCCAAGTTTCTCGCGGCGGTATGGCAAATTAATTCTTATCATCGCCATTGTTGCTCAGGCATCACTCTTTCTTGCAAAAGTTACGGGTGAAGCTTTCGAAGAGATTCTCGATAAAGAGATGGGAAGGCACGCAGAACTCGGTGAGATCGCACCGTTTATCACCTTGCCTATGGTCGCTCTGATTTATCTGCGCTGGCGCTTAGATCGATCAGGGGCAACCGTGGGATCGGCATGGGTACGTAGACTCACATCTATCGCACTCATTGTGGCGGCCCTTGCAAGCATTGCAGTGATAGTGCTGGTTGGTCATTCGGGGGCGCAATCTGTCTGGGGTTGGATCGATAAACTCTAGGGTCGAGATTATTTGCGTGAAAGTTTGAAGAATAGAGTGCTCATCAGCGCACTCGCAACCGATGCCACGATAACTGCGACAACAGCAATATTTTGAAGTGCTATCTCATCAAAAGCGAGATCGGCAATAAAGAGCGCAACAGTGAAACCGATACCAGCAGCAGACCCCGTGGCGACCATCTTTGAAAGTTCGGCGCTTTCAGGAAGATCTGCCACCTTTGCTTTGGAAGCCGCATACGATGCTGCGACTACTCCTAGCGGCTTACCTACTACTAGTCCGATGAAAATTCCCCAGGCGATTGTAGAAGTTGCAGCATCACGAATCGATTCGGATGTGATGATCACCCCAGTATTGGCAAATGCAAAAATCGGAACAATGGCAAGACTTGAGTATGGATGAAGTTTTGCCTCAAGATATTCAACGTAAGACACTGATCCATCATCGCTATCTTCAAAATCAGCGTGAGGCATTTCTTTATGAGGCGCTAGTAGGCCCAGAATCACACCAGCGAGGGTTGGGTGAACACCTGTGCGATAGAGGCTGTACCAAAGTAAAAGTCCAAGCAGTATGTAGATGTAGAAGGATGTGACACTCGTCTTGCCGAAGAGAACAATCACGACGATCGTAATGAGAGCTGATGCAAGCCAAGAAAAAGTGATCCCTGTTGAGTAGACAATTGCAATGATGAGAATTGCGCCAATGTCATCAATAACTGCAAGTGCTAGAAGAAAAGAGCGAAGGGATAGCGTCACCGATGGCCCCATCATTGCAAGCAGTCCGACTGCTAATGCAATGTCGGTGGCAACTGGAACGGCCCATCCTTGTGGTGCTTCTGCGCCTGCGATGAGTAGATAAATTCCAGCAGGAACTGCCATACCGCCCACGGCTGCAATAAAGGGCATCGCTGCTTTCTTCACTGAAGATAAATGGCCGGCGACAAGTTCTCTTTTGATCTCAAGCCCAACAACAAAGAAGAAGATCGTCATGAGTCCGTAATTGATTACCTTGAGGACAGATAGAGAGAGATAGAAGAGCCCAAACTCGACTTTAAAGGTGATCGCTAGAAAGTCAAAATACCCTTGCGAGAGTGGGGAATTTGCAACCGCCAATCCAAGAATCGCAGCAAGTACCAAAAAAAATCCTGACGAGGACTCTTTATGAAGAAATTCATTTAATGGCGATATTCGACGTTTCACGCCGATGAGTCTATCGGAGGCTTAGTAGTACCGTCGTAAAACGAGAACACCCCGTCACGACTGTGACGGGGTGTTCTAGGTAAAGATTTTAGAGATCGTAGTAAAGCTCGAACTCTGCTGGATGCGGACGCAAGCGTACGTAATCAACTTCTTGCTTACGCTTCCAATCAATCCATGTTGAGATCAGATCTTCGCTGAAGACCCCGCCTTGAGTGAGGAATGCATGATCTGATTCAAGGCTATCGAGAACTGCATCAAGTGAGCCTGGCACCTGTGGAATAGCGCGCGCTTCATCGCCCTCTAGTTCATAGAGATCCTTATCAACTGGTGCAGGTGGCTCGATCTTATTGATAATTCCATCAATTCCCGCCATGAGCATTGCTGCAAATGCGAGATATGGATTCGATGATGGATCTGGGCAACGGAACTCGATGCGCTTTGCCTTAGGGCTTGATCCTGTTATTGGAATTCGGATACATGCCGAACGGTTACGCGCTGAGTAGACAAGGTTTACAGGTGCTTCATATCCTGGAACCAAACGTCGGTAAGAGTTCACCGTTGGGTTTGTAAATGCAAGGAGTGAAGGTGCATGTTTTAAGAGTCCACCGATATACCAGCGAGCCATATCTGAAAGATCGCCATAAGTTCCTGCTTCGAAGAAGAGTGGCTTTCCATCTTTCCAGAGTGATTGGTGAACGTGCATGCCTGAACCGTTATCTCCAAAGAGTGGCTTTGGCATAAAGGTTGCTGTCTTGCCGCCTTCCCATGCAACGTTGCGGATGATGTATTTAAATTTCATTAACTCATCGCCTGCGGTAAGAATATCCGTGAAGCGGTAGTTGATCTCCATCTGACCAGCAGTTCCCACTTCATGGTGTGAACGCTCAACCAGCAAGCCTGCGCGACCGAGCTCCATCACCATTTCGTCGCGGAGATCTGCGAATTGATCTGTTGGTGAAACAGGGAAATATCCACCCTTGATTCGAGTGCGATATCCGCGGTTTGGAGTCCCATCTGGATCTGCAACGATGCCGGTATTCCAAGCACCTTCGTATGAATCGATGTGGTGGTAAGCCTCGTTGATACCAGTCTTAAATCGCACCGCATCAAAGACGTAGAACTCAGCTTCTGGAGCAAAGAATGCCTGATCGGCAATTCCAGTTGATTTCAAATAATCAACGGCTTTCTTTACGACTCCACGTGGATCGCGAGAGTAAGGGGTGTTATCTGTTGGGTTATGTACCGAGAAGATAATAATCAGCGTTTTTTCAAGCCGGAAAGGATCCAAGTAAGCAGATTCTGTAACGGGCAGGAGCTTCATATCTGATTCATGAATTGACTGGAATCCTCGGATAGATGATCCATCAAACATCAGACCATCTGTGAAAACCGCTTCATCAAATGACTCAACGGGAACGTTGAAGTGATGTTGGATGCCAGGAAGGTCTGTGAAGCGAACATCAACAAATTTAACATCTTCCTTTTTGATATATGCAAAAATTTCTTGCGCATTCTTAAACATGAAGTACTCCGATTGTCTGTGATCGATGTGAGGAGCTCGGCTCTGAGACTCTCTGCGATGGCTTAACCCTAGAACTAGTAGGTAAAAATGACATCATCGCCGTGTTACAGCCCTGTTACATCCTTTGGCCTATTTCACCATCTGGTCCAGCGGGCTAGGGAAGTGGACCTCCGATAGGCTCAGCCCATGGACCTTACGGCGATCGATCCGCGCTACCCGCGGGTCTCTCAAGGCCGGCGAATGCTCGGCCTTCTCCTCGACTGGGTTTTCTGCTATTTCATCACGTGGGGTTTTTTCGCCGAACCTGGGACGGGGGCATTTACTCCAATAATTTATCTGCTTTATCTTGGGCAATACTTACTCTTTAGCACCTTAGGAGGAGCGACCCCCGGCCACAGAATTGTGGGACTCACAATTGTTCGTTTCTCTGATGGGCAGATGCCGACGCCAAAACAGGCGCTGATTCGTACCGCACTTCTTGCTCTAGTGGTTACGGCGATCACATTCGATCAGAACGGTCGTGGAATCAACGAGCGAATCAGCGGAACAGTGTTAATTCGAAAGAAAAAAATTAACGCTTAGGAACTCGCACGTTCTTAGGCATTGGTCCCTTAGGAATTGGTAGCGACATTCCGCCGACTGCCTTAAGGCGAGCACGCACTTCGCGCATTTGATGGGCTGAAAGAGCTTTCTTGTACTTTGACACTTGCTTCTGAAGTTTTTTGAGTGGAACCTGACCATCACCATCGCCGACCCAAATTTCATAGATTGGCACACCGGGTGCAAATCTCTCGACATCTTTTCTCGCTGATTGAACTAATTGGCGAGTTGCAATAGAACCTTCAGCAGTGAGAACTACTCCTGCGCGGCCAACGCTGCGATGGACCATATCTTGGTTCTTATTGACGGCAACGGCCGGGGTTGTGGTCCAGCCCTTGCGAATAGCCATCAGCACACTTGCGCCTGCGCCGATCTGTCCTTCAACGGTTGAGTAGCTTGCTGCGAGTGCAATGCGAGAGAAGATAAAGAGTGCAGCAAGAAGCGCTAGAGGCAGCGCGATAAAGCCGCCGTAGTAAGGACGA
Organism: Candidatus Planktophila sp.; assembly: GCA_044345775.1. GTDB lineage: Bacteria > Actinomycetota > Actinomycetes > Nanopelagicales > Nanopelagicaceae > Planktophila. The sequence continues at coordinate 2,215 of JBIJAL010000035.1, read as the reverse complement.
TTAACTGAGAATCCAATTCCCACTCCTGTTGCAAAGACGGTGATGAAAATTGCGATCAACAAACTTCCGATCCAAGGCCTTACGCTCTTGGTGATCGCATAGGCATCCCGGATCGCCTTGAATCTAGGCTCTCTGATCTTTGGTGCTTTCTTCTTTCGTTTAAACATGGGCGTTAGTTTAGGGGAGCGGGGGCGCTTCCACCAAGACGGACGGGGGCCCAGCGCGCTCCGACATGGCTATCGGGATATCGAGATTGAAGATCGAGCAAGAGTTCTTGCATCGATGATCGTAGCTGGGCCTCACCCTCTTCAACACTCGAGTCCTTTGTGAAATAGAGAGGTTCTCCAAATGCAACAAAAATAGGAACTCTCTTTCGCGATAGATCTCGCTTTACTTTCTTGGTCCAAATTCTCTGCGAACCCCACACCGCAACAGGGATAATGGGAACATCAGCGCCAATTGCAAGGCGTACCGCTCCTGATTTGAACTCCTTTAATTCAAAACTGACTGAAATAGTTCCTTCTGGAAATATTCCAACAATCTCACCAGCGCGAAGCGCACGTAGCGCTGCTACGAATGAGGCTGAACCACTTGATCGATCTACGCTGATGTGATGCATTCCTCTCAGCAGGGGGCCAACAATTTTATTATCAAAGAGTTCTCGTTTAGCCATGAAGCGGACATATCGCTTGACGGGAAGTGCGCAGGTTCCGATTAATGCGAAATCAAGATAGCCAATGTGGTTCATGGCCAGAATTGCGCCACCTTCGCGTGGAATATGCTCCACTCCTTTGGAGTCAAAACGCAGACCGAGATACTTCCAAAAAGTTTTTAGAATACCTATTACTGGTGGATAGACAAGATCTGCCATCTACTTCACTTCACTTCACTACTTGCTCGAGATTCCATTGCCTGCTTATAAAGGCGTCCTGCACGGTAACTACTTCGCACCAGCGGCCCACTCATGACGCCGAGGAAACCAATTTCGGTCGCCTCCTGTGCGAGTTCAACAAACTCTTCAGGTTTAACCCAACGCTCTACCGGATGATGCTTCATTGTTGGCCGTAGATACTGTGTAATCGTAATGAGATCGCACCCTGCGCCACGCAGATCAACGAGAGCTTGCGAAATTTCCTCTCGTGTTTCGCCTAGACCTAAAATCAGATTAGATTTTGTGATTAAGCCATAATCACGAGCCTGAGTGATGACATTAAGCGAGCGATCGTAGGTAAAGGCTGGTCTGATTGTTTTGAAAATTCGTGGAACAGTCTCGAGGTTATGGGCAAATACTTCAGGAGCTGCGGCAAAGACTTGATTGAGTAAATCTGGATTTCCGCTGAAATCAGGGGCTAACATTTCAACACCGCACCCTGGATTCAATTCATGAACTTTTCTAATTGTTTCGGCGTAAAGCCAGACACCTTCATCTTCGAGATCATCGCGCGTGACACCTGTAATTGTGGCGTATTTGAGACCCATCGATTTTACAGATTCAGCAACCTTGCGGGGTTCTTCACGATCTATCGGTAGCGGTTTACCTGTATCAATATTGCAAAAATCACATCGTCGAGTACAGCGGTCACCACCAATAAGAAAGGTTGCTTCTTTATCTTCCCAGCACTCAAAAATATTTGGACATGCGGCCTCTTGGCAGACTGTATGAAGCCCCTCAGACTTCACCAGCGTCAACAGACGCGTGTATTCAGGGCCCATATTGGCGCGAGTCTTGATCCACTCTGGCTTGCGCTCGATGGGAGTCTGAGCATTACGCGCTTCGATACGCAATAGTTTGCGATCATCAGGTTGTGTTGTCATCGACTCACCTTCGCTAGCGACTCGTACATATGTTTCTCAACAATGGGAAGCACTTCGTCAGTGCTGATACTACGGCCGAGTTCCTTTGAAAGAGATGTGACGCTGGCATCATCGATCCCACAGGGAATAATGGAGCCGTAAGCACTCAAATCTGGGTCAATATTGAGGGCAAAACCGTGCATGCTGACCCCTGATGCAACCCGAATTCCAATAGCGGCGATCTTGCGTTGACTAAGGCCATCGACAACCCAGACCCCGGATCTCCCGTCTACACGTTGAGTAGAAAGGCCAAGTTCACTGCAGATTGCGATAAGCGCTCCTTCAATTTCGCGAACAAAGCCAACCAGCTCGGTTGGTTTTGCAAGTCGAACTATTGGATAACCAACTAACTGTCCTGGCC
>JBIJAL010000003.1:0-32384 GCA_044345775.1 Candidatus Planktophila sp. | reverse complement strand
GAGCTCTGTACTCATCGAGTTACTTCCAGTACTCGATGATATTGAACGCGCTGAATCACATGGTGAGTTAACGGGTGGCTTTAAGGCAGTTGCAGATCACATTGCATCAGCGACAGAACGAATTGGTCTATCCAAGTATGGAAGTGAAGGCGATGCCTTTGATCCACAAATTCATGAAGCGTTGTTACATGACACATCTGCCGATGTAACAACTGCAACTGCAACGAAGATTTTGCAACCCGGATACAAATTTAAGGATCGCATTCTTCGTCCTGCTCGTGTAGGTGTGACTGACCCGCAAGAAACACCAGTCAGCGAGTAATTCATGGCGGCCAAAGATCTCTACGAGAAAGACTTCTACGCGATTCTCGGTGTCGATAAGAAAGCCGGCGCTGATGAGATCAAGAAGAAGTACCGCTCTTTGGCGCGCGAGCTACATCCTGATAAAACAAAGGGCGATGACGCTCTAGAAGAGAAATTCAAGGCAGTCTCTGAGGCTTATGACATTCTCTCTGATTCAAAAAAGCGCGCTGAATATGATGAAGCGCGTTCACTTTTTGAGCGTGGGGGATTCCGCGCACCGATGGGTGGATCTGGCGGCGGAGGAGATTTCTCCGATCTCTTTGCAGGTGGATCATCAAATGACATCTTCGCTAACCTGTTTGGCGGCGGTGGCATGCGACGTGGTCCACGTAAAGGTCAGGATTTACAAACTGAATCAACAATTACATTTAAAGAATCAGTCTTTGGCACCACACTAGAACTCACACTGTCAACAGATGGTGGCAAGCCACAGAAGATTAGTGCGCGCGTTCCTGCAGGCGTCAACGATGGCGCAAAGATTCGGGTAAAGGGAAAAGGGGCACCAGGGGAAGCAGGTCCCGGTGATCTCTTTATTCTGCTTCATGTAAAACCACATCCGATATTTTCTCGTAAGGGTGAAAATTTACTTCTTACTCTGCCAGTCACATTTGTTGAGGCAACACTCGGCGCAGATATAAAAGTACCCACACTCGACGGTGAAGAGGTGACAGTGCGCCTTGCGCCAGGAACTCCTAACGGACGCACACTTCGTGTCAAAGGTCGCGGAATTAAAAAAGGTTCTGCTGTTGGGGATTTGTTAGCGACAATTGAAGTGCAAGTCCCACAGAAGTTAGATGATGGAGCAGTTGAGGCGCTAAAGAAATTTGCAGAGGCAACCGTGCAGCATGATGCACGCCTTGAATTTAGATCAAAGGCGATTCAGTGAGCGAAGCGAAGCGTGAAGAAATTGATGAAGCAGCTGGACTTTACGTTATTTCAGTTGCGGCAGAACTTTCTGGTCTGCATCCACAAACGCTTCGCCAGTACGATCGCATCGGCTTAGTCTCTCCCTCTCGCACTATTGGTCGCAACCGTAGATATTCGTTGCGCGATATCGCCTCCCTTCGCACCATTCAACGTCTGATTGGTGAAGGAATAAATCATGCAGGAATCAAACGGATCATTGAACTCGAGTCAGCGATGGCAAATATGGCAATCGAGGTGGCTAAGTTGCGCATCGAAGTGGATGCACTAATTTCTGAGAACCCACCAAAATCTCTTGCGGTGCGTAGGAAATCAGAAGTGATTATTTATAAAGAAAAGAATTAACTCTTTATTGCGTTCGTGCGACCTTTCCATACCCCGAGTACTTTTTCGGCAGGGGTCTTGAGTACTTTTTCAAGAATCGTTGCGTAGATATCTCTAAAATCTGTAGTCACTGCCAAATCACCATCAATGAGTCGAGTCAGTGATGGTTGGTCTCCGTAGAAGCCACCTTGAACGCGGTCACCCACAAGAAAAACCGGTCCAGCGGTTCCATGGTCGGTTCCTTCGGAGCCATTAGCTTTTACACGGCGACCGAATTCACTGTAGATAAGTACGGTGACATCTTTCGAGCGACCTGATGCCTTTAATTGGCTAAGAAAAGTGGTCACACTTGTTGAGACAGCGCCCAAGAGAAGAGATTGTGCATTTGCTTCATTAGCGTGGGTATCAAAACCACCCAACGAAACCGACCAGACTTTAGTAGGTGCGCCGGCTGCAATGAGTTTTGCAACAACATCGAGTTGTTGTGACAAGTTTGTATCACCACCTGCATTACCGCCATCGATTGTAGGAAGATCTTGTGCAACTGGGGCCGGTTTTGCAAGGATGGGTGTCACACTCGATGAAACGTTAAAGAGATTTCTCAGTGATGTCGCAGCAGCAGCCATCAATGGGTTATCAGTAGGTGATGGGGCTGATAAACGTGAACAGGCAGCACCGATCACACCAGAGGGAACCTTCAATCCGCCAAGCGGTAGGGCAGAGCCGCTCTGCTTCTTACCAACCAACATTGGTGGGAGAATGCTTCCTAAACTAATTGCTGACATGGGATCCAAAGGTTGCGTATCAAGCCAACGACCAAGCCATCCTGTGTCACGACTTGATTGTGAAGAACCAGATTGCCAAATCGCCATTGAAGAAAAGTGTGAGCGATCAGGTTTTGGATAACCAACTCCACGAACAATTGCAACCTTCTGCGTATCCCATAAAGATTTAATTCCAGACATAGATGGATTGAGCGCGAGATCAGCAGAGATCGGGAGCAGAGTTTCGGGTTTATAAGTAATTCCAGGACGTGATGCGTAATAGATCGAATCCTTAAATGGAATAACAGTATTGAGTCCATCATTTCCGCCGTAGAGAGAGAGCACAACAAGAATCGGGGTACCGAGCGGAAGTGGTCGCGTACTTGCCGCATGAGCAATATCGTCAACTGAAAGAATTGCAGCGCTAGTGGCTGCGACGCCGGAGAACTTAAGGAATTGTCTTCTCGTAAAGACGCTCATCCCTAACTGCTCATGAGAAAAAACTGGTTTTTCAATCATGCGCTCACCACATATTCAGGACTACATATTGCAAGGGTAAGAAGTCTTTGAGGGTTATCACGCACGTCACGGAGAGCAGAACTTGTTCGACTACTCCACTCCACGACGCCCAACCAGTCCAATAGATACTCAACTCGGTTATTTGGCGCTATGGCGCTTAACTCGGAGAGATCGGCAAGTGATGCCAGCCATCCCGCCAACGCCAGCCTAAATTGGGCGCTCGCTGAGCTGAGCCATGCTTGATCTGTTGGCCACCCACCCACATTCGGTGGTTGAAAAGGAACCTGCGAAAGCTTTTCTAGATAACCGTTGAGCTTTGTAAAAGAAGGTATCTGTGAAGGTGTTATCTCCAGCGCGCGACAGACAGCGACAAACCATTCGACGGGAGATTTAACGACTGAATTATTAATGTCAGAGAGGGCAGAACCATTAATCAAAGTGGCTACAAGAGTTTTAACATCACGAGACGCAAAAGCAGCAATCGTGGAATGGTTTTGCGGCAAAGGATTTGTAGATGAGATAAAGCGATACCAAATCCGTTCAGGAATAAATCTCTGGCAACTTTCTTGTGCAACAAGATGCGCAATAACTTCTTCTGGTGACATTACGGCAGATTTTCCAAGTACTGTGACAGATCCATTATCTCGTCGGCGAGCTGCGGTACTTATCACACCCGAAGTGCGTAGCACTCGATAACCCGTAAAAGCACGGGCTAACTCTTTAACATCGTTCTCTGTATAGCGGTTCACACCAAGAGTGAAAAGTTCCATCATCTCCCTAGAGAGGTTTTCATTAGGAGCCTTCACTGTATTTTCGCCACCGTCTAACCACACCTGTAACGCACCATCTAAAAACATTGCCTGCGCGAATTCGGAGAAATTACCCAGTGCAAATTTTCTTAAGGTCACATTTTGGTTATACATCGGAAGCGCATATCTCACTTTTCCGATCGACGTCGCCCAATGCCCATGCCAGAACCAGGTCATCTTCTCATTGAGAGGATTAGTTGCTGCAACCATTTGGTCTAACCACCAGAGCACCAGAGTTTGATTTTGGTAGCGCAGCAAACGTGAGTACTCAACAATTCCCTCACTGTTGGGTGCAGGGCGAGGACCGAGATCGGTCAGTTCAGGCGCTGCGAGAGTTTCGGTATCAACTGTTAAAACTTTCTGCCGAGTTGCAGCGAGACCTTGATTAAGTGCGTTGCGGAATTCACCCGGTTTGGGTCCATAACCAAAGCGGTGAAATAAACGAGCCGTCTCCAGCCGCTGAATATCCATGGTGCCAAGGTAGGTGCTCACCAATCACAATGTAAGGTTTACCCATGAACTCACATGAACTTCTCCGAGAAGAGATAAAAAATAAGGCAGTTGTTCACGGAAAAGTCATTCTCTCTTCAGGTAAAGAAGCTGATTACTACGTTGATTTGCGTCGCATCACACTCGATCATGTTGCAGCGCCACTTGTTGGACAGGTAATGCTTGATCTCACAAAAGATTTGGATTTTGATGCAGTCGGTGGTTTAACACTCGGCGCTGATCCTGTTGCAACAGCGATGATGCATGTTGCAGCGAGCCAAGGTCGCGCACTTGATTCATTTGTTGTTCGCAAAGCAGAGAAGGCGCACGGGCTACAACGACGCATTGAAGGTCCAGATGTAAAAGGTAAGCGCGTACTAGCGGTTGAAGATACATCGACAACGGGTGGTTCAGTGTTAACAGCAGTTGAAGCGTTGAAAGAAGCAGGTGCCATTGTTGTTGGTGTTGCAGTTATTGTTGAACGCGGTGCAAAGAATGCGATTGAGGCAGCGGGACTTGATTACCGCACTGCATTTTCTTTAGCCGATCTAGATCTTTAAGACCATTCCTTCTTTGTTCGCCATTCTCGGAAGAGCTCGAAAATAACAGGTAAGGTTGTAATAAGTAAAACGAGTAGCGTGATTGGCAAGAGATATGTCTCTAGTGAATCTTTTACCGACTCACCTAAGAAATAACCAGCCAAGATGATTCCATCAGCCCAAATAATTGCGCTAACGCTATTCCAAAGGAAGAACTTTTTTTGGGGAATTCCAATGATTCCGCACATCGGATTAATCAGTGTGCGCACAAAAGGTGTGAAGCGGGCAAGAAAGAGCGCTTTACCGATTCCATATTTAAGTAACCACTTCTGTGTTGCTTCAACTTTTGCCTGATTAAAAATTCGGCTATTGGGGCGGTCAAATAATTTCTTTCCATATTTGTGGCCGATGAAGTACCCGGTCTGTGATCCAGTGATAACGGCGATCGGCGCGCCGATAAGCAATCCAAGTAATGGGAGCTGAACACCGTTCAGAGCTTGACTAGCCGCACCGGATGCACCGAGACCTGCTAGAAAGAGGAGAGAATCCCCCGGAAAAAGAATTCCAACCAATAAACCAGTCTCCATAAACAAGATCGCAAGGACTCCGATGAAGCCAAAAGTCGAGATCAGAGTCTCGGGATGGAGGGAGTTAATGAGCGAATCCATTAGTTGAGGATAAGCCCCTGTCCTCATTCATGCGTAAAAAGGGGCCAGATTTCTTCCCTAATAGGTATGTATATGTAGACTCGCCCCTGTTCGGCGCACCTATCAAGTGGGTCGCCCTGACTCTCCAACGGAGGAGACCCGATGCGCTTTTACGCCGCAGCTTCAAGTGAAGCAGTCCAAGTAATTGGTAAAGAACTCAACATCACATACGTGGTCCTAGGAATCTCGCTGGCAGCACTTGCTATCGCGTGGGTCCTGCGCGGCCAGGTTTTGGCAGCCAGTGAAGGAACGGCCAAGATGATTGAGATCGCCGAGGCGGTTCAGGAAGGTGCGGCGGCTTATCTCAAGCGCCAGTTCACCACATTGTCCTACTTCGTTGGAATCGTTTTCTTCCTACTCTTTGCGCTCCCTGCTGAAACGCTTTCGATCAAGATTGGGCGCTCACTCTTCTTCCTTATGGGCGCAGCGTTCTCAGCGCTCGTTGGATATAACGGAATGTGGTTGGCTGTGCGCGCAAATGTTCGCGTTGCAGAAGCAGCCCGCCAAGGAAGCGCCGCTGACGCAGTTCAGATTGCATTCCGCACAGGTGGCGTCGTTGGTATGACAACAGTTGGTCTAGGACTAGTCGGTGCAGCCGGTGCGGTTCTACTCTTCAAATCTGATGCACCAACAGTTCTTGAAGGATTTGGTTTTGGCGCTGCAATGCTCGCGATGTTTATGCGCGTTGGCGGCGGTATCTTTACAAAGGCAGCAGATGTTGGAGCTGACCTTGTTGGTAAAGTTGAGAAGAATATTCCAGAAGATGACCCACGCAACCCTGCAACAATTGCAGATAACGTCGGTGATAACGTCGGTGACTGCGCCGGTATGGCAGCAGACTTGTTCGAGTCATATGCGGTCACACTTGTAGCCGCCCTTATCTTGGGTAAGGCAGCCTTCGGTGTCGAAGGTCTTGTCTATCCATTGATTGTTCCAGCAATCGGAATTGTTACCGCTGTTATCGGTATCTTCCTCACACGCTTGCGCAGCACAGATAAGTCGGCAATGACTGCAATTAACCGTTCATTCTTCTTATCAGCAATTATTTCTGCAGTTCTCGTTGGTTTAGCAACATATACATACCTACCAACATCACTAAACGAACTTACTGTGCCAGCTGAAGGAGAAATTGCAGCTTCAGGGATTAACCCACAAGTTCTTACATTTGGCGCAGTTCTTATCGGTATAGCTCTCGCCGCAGCGATTCAAGTTCTCACTGGCTTCTTTACCGAAGTTGGTCGCCGTCCAGTGAACGATGTTTCAGCATCATCTCAGACGGGTGCTGCAACAGTGATTTTGGCTGGTATTTCAGTCGGATTTGAATCTGCTGTTTACTCCGCACTCTTGATCGCATCAGCAGTATTTGGTGCCTTCTTGCTCGGTGGTGGATCAATCGTCTTATCACTCTTTGCAATCGCAGTCGCAGGTACCGGTCTTCTTACAACAGTAGGTGTGATCGTTGCGATGGATACATTTGGTCCTATCTCAGATAACGCGCAAGGCATTGCAGAAATGTCAGGCGATGTTAAGGGCGAAGGCGCAAAGATTCTTACCAGCCTTGATGCCGTTGGAAATACAACAAAGGCGATCACCAAGGGAATTGCAATCGCAACAGCAGTTCTAGCCGCAACAGCCCTCTTCGGCGCATTCACCGATGCAATTAAGACTGCAGTCGCAGAAGCAGTTGCTGTTGGAACAGAAGTTGCTCCACAATTTAAGGGTGTTCTCGATGTTGCAGATCCACGTAACCTCGTAGGTCTCATCATCGGCGCGGCAGTTGTATTCCTCTTCTCAGGTCTTGCAGTCAATGCAGTCTCACGCGCAGCAGGTGCTGTTGTTATGGAAGTTCGTAACCAATTCAAGTTGCACCCAGGAATCATGAACGGAACACAGAAGCCTGAATACGGTCGCGTTGTTGATATCTGTACTCGTGATTCATTGCGTGAACTCGTAACACCAGGAATCTTGGCCGTTATGGCACCAATCGCTGTTGGCTTCGGTCTCGGTGTTGGCGCACTCGGTGCTTACCTTGCAGGTGCAATTGGTACCGGAACTCTGATGGCTGTATTCCTATCGAACTCAGGTGGTGCGTGGGATAACGCTAAGAAGATGGTGGAAGATGGAAATTACGGCGGAAAGGGATCAGATGCTCACGCCGCAACAATCATCGGTGACACTGTTGGAGATCCATTTAAGGACACAGCAGGTCCTGCAATTAACCCATTGATTAAGGTGATGAACCTTGTTGCACTTTTGATTACGCCAGCAATTGTTGGATTTGCATTACCAACACAATCATCGGCTTCCCTTGCGATCGCTCTCGGAGCAACGGCATTTATCATTGCCGCTCTTGTGCGCAACCGTCGTCAATCAACTTCCATCGAATACTAAGAACCTCTAGAAAAGGCTTCCCCACTTAGGTATTCATGGCTAAAGATCTTAAAAAGCTCGTCATCGTTGAATCACCAGCGAAGGCGCGCAAAATTGGCGGCTACCTTGGCGATGAATATATCGTCGAGGCTAGCGTCGGCCATATTCGAGATCTGCCACAACGCGCAGCCGATATCCCTAAAGAGGTCAAGAAGTTTCCTTGGTCTAAAGAAGGCGTGGATATCGAAAATGATTTCGCACCTTTATATGTCATCAACCCCGATAAGAAAGCGAAAGTTGCCGAGTTAAAAGAGTTGATGAAGGGCGCAGATGAACTGATTCTCGCAACGGATGAGGATCGCGAAGGTGAAGCAATCGCTTGGCACTTAGTCGAAGTCCTACAACCAAAGATTCCAATTAAGCGAATGGTCTTTAATGAGATTACAAAAGAGGCGATTCAAGAAGCGGTAGAAAATACTCGCGATCTTGATTATCACTTGATCGATGCGCAAGAAACCCGTCGCGTACTCGACCGTCTCTACGGATATCGCTTATCTCCGGTCTTGTGGAAGAAAGTAATGCCACGCATTTCGGCAGGTCGTGTGCAATCTGTTGCAACAAAGCTCATTGTCGAAAAAGAGCGCGAACGGATGGCCTTTATCTCAAGTTCATGGTGGGATCTCAACGCCACCTGCGAACTTGGTTTTACCGCTCGTCTGCTTAACGTTGAAGGCAAGAAAGTTGCTGCCACCAGTGACTTTGGTGCAGATGGCGCGGTAAAAGAAAAATCCCTTGAAAACATTCTTCTGCTTGATGAGACAAGTGCACGTTCACTCGTTGATTCACTTAAAGGTCAACCACTAGTTGTTAAATCGATGGAGGAATCTCCCCGTACCGAACGCCCTAAGCCACCATTTACAACATCAACCATGCAGCAAGATGCAGGTTCACGCCTTGGTTGGGGCGCACAGATCACAATGCGTATTGCACAACGTCTATATGAAAACGGCTACATCACATATATGCGTACCGACTCAGTTAATCTTTCAGCGCAGGCAATTCAAGCAGCACGCGCTGCGGCAAAGTCTTTATATGGGGCTGACCATGTGGCAGCAGATCCACGCGTTTATCAAGGCAAGACAAAAAATGCCCAGGAAGCACACGAGGCGATTCGCCCCGCAGGAGATTCCTTTAAAACTCCTGGTGAGTTAGCGCCAGAACTTTCTCGCGATGAATTCGCCTTGTATGACTTAATTTGGAAGCGCACCGTTGCATCCCAGATGGCAGATGCTAAGAAAATGCAGATGCGCGTTGACTTTGATGTCACCACTTCAGATAAGAAAGCAGCGATCTTCCGCGCCAATGGAAGCGTAATCACCTTTCCAGGATTTTTAGCCGCCTATGACGATATTCCAGATGAAAATGCAAAGGTTGATGAAGAGTCAGCTGATAAGCGCTTACCTGCAATGACAATGGGTCAATCTGTAAAGGTAAGTGAATACACCTGCGAAGGCCACGACACTAAGCCACCTGCACGTTATACCGAGCCAACTCTTGTTAAGAAACTAGAAGAACTCGGTATCGGTCGCCCTTCAACATTTGCATCTATTTTGCAGACCGTTCAAGATCGCGGTTATGTCTATAAGCGTGGTCGCGCACTTGTTCCAACATTCTTGGCATTTTCAGTTACCGGTCTTCTCGAGACGCATTTTACAAAGTTAGTTGATTATGAATTTACCGCCAGCATGGAAGAAGATCTCGACAAGATTGCATCAGGTGAGGCGACCCGCATCGATTGGCTCCGCGATTTCTATTACGGACATGATGGCGAACCGGGCCTTGAAGTATTAGCGGCAGATCTTGGCGTCATCGATGCACGCGCAACAAATACGATGAATTTATCTGCCGATATTGAAATCCGCGTAGGTCGCTACGGTCCATATCTACAACAGAACTTGCCTGATGAAGATCGCAAACTGGCAAATATTCCAGAAGGTTTAGCACCGGATGAACTCACACTTGCTAAAGCAATTGAATTACTGGCAGCCCCTTCAGGTGAGCGCGAACTTGGCCTTGATCCATCAACAGGATTTGAAGTACTTGCAAAGTCAGGTCGCTTCGGTCCTTACATCACCGAGATTTTTCCTCCAGAGCCAGTAGAACTTAATGATAAAGGCGAACCAAAGAAGAAGCGCAAGAAGAAAGATGCGCCAAAGCCAAAGACCGCATCCCTTCTTTCTACAATGACGCTAGATACCATCACACTCGATGATGCACTCAAACTTCTTTCATTGCCTCGCACACTTGGCACCAACTCATTAGGTGAAGAGATCACGATCCAAAATGGCCGCTATGGTCCATATCTCAAGGCGGGCGTTGACTCCAGAACGCTGACATCAGAGGATCAACTCTTCTCACTCACACTCGATGAAGCACTTGAAATTTACTCAAAGCCAAAAGAACGTCGTCGCGGTGTTGCAAAGCCACCACTCAAAGAACTTGGCCCAGATCCGGCGACCGGCAAAGAAGTTATTGTTAAAGATGGCCGCTTTGGAATGTATGTCACTGATGGCGAGACAAATGCGACGCTGCGCCGTGGTGACACTCTTGAAGCGCTCACAATGGATCGCGCACTCGAACTATTAGCCGGACGCCGCGCATGGGAGGCTGAGAACGGCCCATCTCCAAAGAAGTCACGTAAGAAGGCGGCAAAGGTAAAGGCTGGCGATACTGCGCCAACGCTTACAAAGAACACTGTGAAGAAGGCTGCAACTAAAAAGGCTGCAAAGAAAGCTGCAACCGGTAAGGCAAAGAAGAAGTAGTTCCCTTATGCGGCGGGTTCGTAAACCTTTATACCGAGTCTTTTTGCATTTAAAGCCATCTGCTTATCCAAAGTGACGAGACCAAAGAGCATAGGTCGCAAGAACTCAACTGTTGCAACATGGATTGCGTCGGCGCTCTTTAAGGTAATTTCCTGAGAATATTCCTCAGCTCGTTTAAGGAAAACTTTCTCCATCTCTACTAGAACACACCGTGCAAAGAACGTATCACTTGCATCACGTAGCTCTGGCGCTAGCCTGGAAATAGATCTGAAGACTTCGACTCGAGAAAGTCGTGAGGTGCAAATATCTTGGCTCAATAGATCTTTTATTGGATCTGAATTCTTCTGTTGAAGGAGCGCTCCCAAGATTGCCGAACTATCGAAGTACCACATCAGTATCGTGCGGTTGCGCGATCAGCTAGCAGCGCTGCGACTAAATCGATGTTGCCAGGATTTGGTAGTGGTTTATCAATCGCAGGGTCGTATTTGCGTGTGGCGGGAGTAATCACTCCGAGTTCAATGAGATCTTCTAAGGTTGGCCCTTGCAAAGGATTAAGTTTGGCGACAGGGCGTCCATGTTCTGTGATGAGAAAAGTTTGACCACTTTTCACAAGATCAATGATTCGAGATGCATCCTGTCTGAGTTCACGTATACCAACCCGTAACTCTTCTTCAATCTTTATCTCTACGATTGATTTTTTTGCCTTCTTTGGGCGGGCGGGAGACGCCACCGACTTTCTTTTTTGAGTTGGCTTTGCAGTCATAAGAAACTGTAGCACAAATAAATAAAGTGCTACATCTGCCCACAGGCTAGACTCGCACTGTGAGCAAGCAGAAGTGGTTGATTACAGGCGGTGCTGGATATATCGGCACACATATTGCTGACCTCTTTATCGAAGCGGGCAAAGATGTAGTTCTTCTTGATTCGCTCTACCAAGGCCTTGAATCACGTGTTGATTATCTGCGCAGCATTCATGCAATTGATATTCCACTTGAGGTAATCGATGTACGCGATTACGCAAAAGTTGATGCACTGATCGCAACTGGTGGCTTCACCGGCATCGTCCACACCGCAGCTCTTAAGGCAGTTGGTGAATCAATGGAGAAGCCCGATGAGTATTTAGAAGTGAACTACACCGCCACCGTTGAGCTCATTGAATCGGCAAAGCGCCACGGTGTCACGCGTTTTATCTTCTCTTCCACCGCCGCCGTATATGGAAGTCCAGATTCCATGGACCCTTGTCGTGAAGATGGCCCCACCGCACCGATCTCCCCATACGGCTCATCTAAGTTATCGGCTGAAAGTAAAGTTACTGAGTTTATTTCGATGCCGGGAAACCACGGATCTTCACTTCGATTCTTTAACGTCGTCGGTAGCGCCAATAAAGCGTTGTTAGATAACTCGGTTGAAAACCTTGTTCCCATTGTTATCAACCGCGTCAAGAGTGGGCAAGCCCCGGTGATCTACGGCCATGACTACCCAACAATAGATGGCACCTGCGTGCGCGACTATGTCGATGTGCGCGATATCGCCGCAGCACATTTAGCTGCAGCTGATGCCACACAAGCACTACCAGCCACTATGAATATCGGTACTGGAAACGGTGCCTCTGTGCGCGAAATTGTTAAGTTTGTACTCGATGCGATGGAGCGCAGTGATGTCACGCCAATTGATACAGATCGCAGAGCAGGTGACCCCGCCTTCTTATGTGCCGATGTGGCGCTAGCAAAGTCTGCGATGGGCTTCACATCACGTTATAGCCTCAAAGAGAGCGTTGAAAGCCTCTTTTAGGTCCGGTTTGCCCGAAAACCAAGCCCGATAGACTTTGGCCTATGTCCGCATCGTTGCCTCGCCCTGCCGCCCCGGCTCAGGATGCTCGACGCAGCGTTCTATCGATTAGTCCATTTCGCAAGCTCTGGAACTCGATGGTCTTCTCATCCATCGGTGATTGGCTCGGACTTCTAGCAACAACTGCTCTCGCCCAACAACTCTCAGGTGGAGATTACGCAACTGCAAACTATGCAATTGCAGGTGTCTTTATCGCACGCCTTTTACCTGCAGTATTCCTTGGCCCTCTTGCTGGAGTTCTTGCAGATCGTTTCGATCGTCGTCGCTTAATGGTCACAGTAGATATTCTGCGAGCCGCTCTCTACATTTCCATCCCAATCGTCAACACATATTTCTGGCTCTATGCGGCCATGATCTTGGTTGAGTGCCTGACGCTCTTCTGGTCACCTGCTAAAGATGCAACTGTTCCCAATCTTGTTCCCCGTGAAAAGTTAGCTAATGCCAACCAGGTAATGCTCTTAGCAGGATATGGAACAGCCCCTATCGCAGCGGTGATCTTTACCGCGCTCTCACTTCTTGCATCTGCCATCACAGCAATCGCTCCCTCATTTGAAGGAAACTCTGTCGATATCGCGCTCTACCTCAACGGGTTAAGTTTTATCTTTGCCGCCGTCACTATCTGGGGGCTGAAAGAGATCCCAAGTAATAAAAATGGTGACAAGCAAGAAGATGAATCAATTGTGGCTGCACTCGTTCATGGCTGGCGCTCTGTCAGTGAATCAAAGGTGATCCGCGGTCTGATCATCGGAATGGTCGGCGCATTCTCTGCAGCTGGCGCCGTCATTGGACTTGCCCGTACATTTGTTGGAGATCTCGGTGGAGGCGATGCCGCATACGGTGTTTTATTCGGTGCGGTCTTTGCCGGACTAGCGCTAGGTATCGCAGCTGGCCCTAAAGTCTTCGCGCAATTTTCGCGCCGCCGCCTCTTCGGTGCATCCCTGACAACATCAGGGCTACTTCTCATTCTTCTCTCCCTTGTCTCAAACTTCACCGTATCGATCTTTATCACCATCATCCTCGGCGCATTCGCAGGAATCACTTGGGTTACCGGTTTCACCATGCTCGGCATGGAAGTCAAGGATGAAGTCCGCGGGCGCACCTTTGCCTTCGTTCAATCACTGATTCGCATTACCCTGGTTGCAGTTTTAGCGATTGCACCGATCATCGCAGCAGCCTTCGGTGTTCATACATTTACCGTTCGCTCTAGCGAATACGCCTTCAACGGATCACAAGCAACATTTTTGATCGCCGGAACAATCGCAGCTTTAATCGGTGGGCTCTCATATCATCAGATGAAAGATCGCCCGAATGTTTCACTGTGGAGCGATATCGTCAACGCCTTTAGAGGTGAGCTCGGATCAATCACCGGCGATCCCACCGAAGGAATCTTTATCGCATTTGAAGGTGGCGAAGGAACAGGAAAATCAACGCAGTCGCGTTTACTGAAAGAGTGGCTAGAACAAGAAGGTGAAAGCGTTCTTCTCTCGCGCGAACCAGGCGGAACAGATTTAGGACAAGGCCTTCGCAAAATTTTATTGGGACATGAAACTGGTGAGATCAGTCCACGCGCGGAAGCACTTTTATATGCTGCAGATCGCGCACACCATGTCTTCTCTGTCATCACACCCGCACTTGATCGCGGTGATGTTGTCATCACCGATCGCTACTTTGATTCTTCCATCGCCTATCAAGGCGCTGGGCGCGTTCTCTCTCCATCTGAAGTGGCACGTATTTCGCGCTGGGCCACCGAATCACTCTTTCCAACGCTCACCATTGTCATTGATCAACCCGCTGAAGTCGGTCTAGCGCGCCTTAAATCACTCGATCGCCTTGAGGCGCAGCCACTAGATTTCCACGAACGTGTGCGCCAAGAGTTTTTACAGATCGCATCGGAAGATCCTGAGCGTTATTTGATCGTTGATGGCACCAAGACAATTGATGAGATCCATGAAGAGATCATTAAACGTGTTGCGCAAATCCCAACCTTGATCCGCAATACAAAACCAGATACCGGCAACCGTTTCCTTAAACCGATTCGTTTTGCAGCAAGTGCCGTTGCAACAGGTGTAAAGAAAGTGCCACATCCTAAAAAGCCAGTGCGTAAAGGAAAAGCCAAATAGTGGCCACAGTCTTTGATGACTTAGTCGGCCAAGAAGATGCCGTTGCTATTCTTCAAGGCGCTTCCCTTGCCGCGCGCAACGGCGACCAAAGCCAAGAGATGACACATGCCTGGATCTTCACAGGACCTCCAGGCTCTGGCCGCTCATCAGCGGCTATCGCATTCGCACAATCACTCATCTGCCCGCAAGGCGGCTGTGCCACATGCAATGAATGCCGCAGCGCAAAGACACACGCCCACCCTGATGTTGAGATCATGACAACTGAAGGGTTGTCGATCAAGATCGAAGAGGTGCGCGAACTATTAACGCGCACATCATGGGCGCCATCTATGGGTGGCTGGCGCATCGTTGTGATGGAAGATGCCGATCGACTTACTGAATCTGCTGCAAATGCCTTACTCAAAGCAATTGAAGAACCAGGCACTCGCACCGTCTGGCTCTTATGCGCCCCCACACTGCACGACATCTTGCCCACAATCAGATCTCGCTGTCGCCACATTCAACTGCGCACTCCAACAACATCTGCCGTCAGCGCATTCTTACAACGCCGCGATGCAATTGCACCAGCGATGGCAGATTTCGCAGCCCGCGTCAGCCAAGGCCATATCGGTCGCGCCAGATATATCGCCACCAACATTGATGTGCGCAGCCACCGAACAACGATCATGTCGCTCCCGCTACAACTTTCCACCATCGCCGATGCCTACAAAGCCGCACAGACCCTGGTCGATATGGCTACCGCCCAAGCAAAGGCACAGGCCGAAGCGCGCGACGAGAAAGAGATCGCATCTTTGCAAGAGGCATATGGCAAAGGCGCTACAGGTCGCGGCATGGCAACAGGTGCTGCCAAGGCGATCAAAGAACTTGAGAAAGAACAGAAATCACGGACCACCAGAATGGTGCGCGATAGCATCGACGGCGCACTCCTTGATATCGCAACTTTCTTCCGCGATGTCATGATGGTCCAGGCAGGTGCTACCGATACTCTTATCAATACAGATATGCGGGACGCGATCACCGCGTACGCGCATAAAACCACCCCTCATTCAACGGTGAGGAAAGTCAACGCAATAATGAAAGCTAGAACTCACTTGAGCCATAACGCAGCACCACTTCTTACATGCGAGGCACTGATGTGCCAGATCGCAAACTGATGCGCGCTCGCATTTCTATTATCGCTCTCGCCCTCACCGTAATTCTCAGTGGTTGCTCGGCAACGCAAGAAGAAGCCGAAGTCACCGAACCGGAATTTTCTGCCCTCGCCGAATACGAGCAACAGCGCCTGAAATGGTCGCAGTGTTATGACTACTTCGACTGCGCCGAACTTCGCGTCCCTATTGATTACCAAGACCTCTCCGTCGGCACCTTCCGTATTGCTCTCCTTCGCGCCCCCGCGAAAGATCAAGATCGCCGCCTAGGTTCTATCGTGATAAACCCCGGCGGCCCCGGCGGATCGGGCATTGATTACGCCTATGCCGCCGACTATGTATTCTCACCCGAGATCACAGATCGCTATGACATTGTCGGATTTGATCCACGCGGTGTTGGAGAAAGTGAACCCATCGTCTGCTTCACTGATGAAGAGCTCGATGAGAACTTTGCCGCAGATGCCAAACCCGATAACGCAGCAGAGCTACAAGAATCACTCGATGAATCAGAGAGATTTGCTGAAAAGTGCCTAGAAAACAATGACTATCTTGAACATTTCACCACCATCGCCACCGCCCGCGATATGGATATCTTGCGCGCTGCTCTCGGTGAGCAGACGCTGAACTACGTAGGAAAATCTTACGGAACATATCTCGGCACTTTATATGCCGAACTCTTTCCTAAAAAAGTGGGCCGCTTCGTTCTCGATGGCGCAGTCGACCCAAACATTCCGATGAAAGAGCAGAGCCTCACACAAGCAATTGGTTTTGAGCGCGCCACCACCGCATTTATCAAAGAGTGTCTGACTCTCATCGACTGTCCATTCACCGGCACCGTTGCACAAGCGCGCGCAACAATCGTCGCAACGCTACAGAGCGCCGCCACAACTCCATTGCCACAGAGAAACGTGCGTGATAACGATGATCGCATGGTCACAGAATCACTCATTCTTGTCGGTATCGCATCTTCACTCTATGACGATGTCGATGGTTGGCCCAAGTTGCGCCAAGCATTTACTGAAAGCGCGCAAGGTTTTGGTGACACCTTCTTGCAACTCGCCGATGAATACTCTGGCCGCAACCCCGATGGAACATTTAGATCAAATGATTTTGATTCAGGGGCCGTCATCGACTGCCTTGATTGGAGCGACGAGCGCACCACAGAGCAATACACCGCCGATGTCACAGAGTTCGCCACCAAAGCACCGATCTTCGGCCCCTACATCGCATACGCCGGATTGCATTGCCAATTCCTTCCCAAACCGAAAACCCAACGCGTTGCCAACACGACCACAACAATTACCACCGCACCGATTATCGTCATCGGCACACTGCGCGACCCCGCCACCCCATATGCATGGTCTGTCAGCCTGGCAAAGATCTTTAAGGGCTCGTCCCTCATCTCACTCGATGGCGATGGCCACACCGGCCACGGACGGGGATCCACCTGCGTTGACGATGCCGTCGATGCTTTCCTACTCAAAGGCACACTGCCGCCAGCTGCATTAATGTGCGATCTCACCAGCATCACCGCGTAGCGTTGGTAAGAAGCACCCCCGCCAATAGTGCAAAATAACCCTATGCGCTTAGACCATATCTCGTATGTGACTTCCCACGATCAACTAGCTGACACAGTTCAGCGACTAGGTTCACGAATCGGCAGCACATTTGTCGATGGAGGAATTCATCCACGCTTTGGAACGCGCAACTTCACAGCACCTCTTGCAGGTGGCCAGTACATCGAAGTTGTCTGCCCACTTGATCACCCAGCAACTCAAATCACACCGTGGGGTAAGGCTGTTTCACAGAAGGCGCAAGAAGGCGGCGGATGGCTTACCTGGGTCTTTAGCACCGAAGATATTGCCCCAATCGAATCAAAGTTCGGTCGCGATGCCGTCGATGGACACCGCACACGCCCTAACGGCACCGACCTTCAGTGGAAGCAGATCGGTGTAAAAGAGATTACAGATTCACGCGAACTACCATTTTTTATCCAATGGTTAACCGCAGATCATCCATCACAAGATGGAACCGCAGTATCAAAGATTGAAAAGATTGTTATCGCAGATAAAGATCAACTCGCAGATTCTTGGTTTAAGCAAGAGATCCTTGGCGCGCTCGCCGAGGTCACCATTGACTGGGTTGATCCATCTGCAAACGATGGCGATAACGGAATCGTTGCAGTGCACTTGAGCACTCCCAACGGTTCAGTCGTTCTGGATTAATACCCCGCCGCCTTAGCTCAGGGGTAGAGCAACGCACTCGTAATGCGTAGGTCCCGGGTTCAAATCCCGGAGGCGGCTCTGGATTGCTTTCATATTGCCTACCTGACAACGACCTTTCTGTTAGATTCTGTTTTCTTATTCATGTCAAAGGAAAATTGAATCACTCAGTAGAATTCGTTACCATCCCCAGCAACTTCCTTTTGAGCCGTTTCCCAGTGCACCTCTACCGCTTTTTGTATCCAGACGGACATTTCGGATTGACACCACTGACTTTCTTTGAGGCCTTTCCTTTTACACAGGTAATCGTAGAAACCTTTTTGGTTTGAGTTGACTTCACCTTTGCTGGAACGGCTAGATTGATCGAGACGTTGTCTAGTTCTCTGATGTCCGCGGCGCCAGTGACACGGACGCCTGCCTTAATCTTTAACAACACAGAGTTGTTTGAGCCGGGGAGAGCATCAGGAATACAAACCCTTTGATTTGCAATAGTCATGCTAGTAGGAGCAAATTCCCCGTTTTGGCCCTCCTTAGTTAAAGTGCCTAAAGTCTGACCGAAGGCGCTCCAGGCGGCGACTTCAAACCTAGAATATTTTTTAAGAAAGTCACTTGCTGGGCCTCGAGAATCTTTGTTATCAGAAAGAGCATTCATTGGGCCAAGGAAGTAAACGACATCTGCACAACCAGACGGGTCGGTCACAACATCCGTCGGGAGTCCTATCAAAAAAGAGTTTCCAAAAAACGGATGGGTGACAGTGATGATTGTGGATTTTTTGACATTACTGCCCCACTGTGGGGTGAACCAAGCCTCATTCGTATTTGCAATTGCAGGCGCGGCAGTCAAAAGAGAGAAGCCCAAAGGTAGTAATAACAATTTAGCAACTATTTTCATGTGGCAATTCTAATTAACCAAATTAAGAAAATGATCTGATGACTAGTCAATTAATGATAGAAACTAAATTTAATGATCGAACTGTTTGATGAGGAGACACGCCACCTCAGTGCCGACAGAGTTAATCGTTTCATTGGGTTTCCACACCCTGGTGTTGCTTTCCGGTACGAAATCGAAAATCAACTTAAGGTCCTGACGCTGCGGCACCTCATTCACTCTCTTGCTCATAGGGACACTGTTTTCCCGAGCAACCCCGAGCTCGGGGAGAGTGAAGGGAGGTGATAGCCATGGATCCAGATGTTAACTGGACAAGAATCGTGACGACTTTTATAAAGTCTTTTTTCGGATATTTGTCCAAGAAAAGCCAAAGTCGCCGCGGTAACGGCGACTCGGTTAGCTAATTACTAGCTGAGTTCCAAAGCAGGGACCCCTCGGAGATTTATCTTCGAGGGGTTCTTTATAGCATTAAAGAACGACATTAATCAAGAACATATTCACAACACTGTGCGTGACTATCGTTGAGAAGCAGAGTGACTTTTTCAGATTCATTTTTTGCGACTAGTCAGCCAATCTTTAATCTGACGTGGGCAGGGTAAGGTGAATCCATCGACAGCACTGAAGGGTTACTCCACATGGCAATCCTGCATAGAAGAAGCAGAAAGAGGTTCCTGACTACCTCTCTACTTCTATCAGTAATCCTATTTGCAGCCACAACCACTCATTCTGTTGCCGCTGTTTCAGATGCAGAGGGTGCGATCGCCGTCAACTTTTTCTGGGAAGCTCCTTCAAATTCAGAGATGACGTGGATTACCCGAGATGTACTTATTACCGAATCCGGGGATGCATCGTACTTTTCAATCATCGGCAACTGGACCCCGCCTTTTTATCTAGGTGTTCAAGAGATCCACAATGCTGCGACAGGTGAAGTCAGAAAGAACGCCATCTTTAGCGCCTGGGATACCCACGATGACGGGACCTGCACGACATGCGGGCCAGAATCTCGACCAACCAGCGGTCGAACGGTGATGACACAAGTGGGACCCGGCGTCACACCAAGTCAATTTGGTTATGAAGGCACAGGTGCAAACGCATTCATCAATGATTTTGGATGGAAAGTCGGCGACCGGGTCAGAGCAGTTGTAAATCTCAGGCAGCTCGCCGATGGAACCGAAATCTCTGCAGCGCTACAACTTAATGATCAACCCTGGCGATTTTTTGGAACATATAAGTACGCAAAGAAATTTGCCAATTTAGAGCCCGGGTACTCCTTTATCGAAGATTTCGGACGAAAGCCGATGATCGTCCGCTCAGCCGAATACGGAAACACATGGATGGAGAGCGAGGATCTCTCAAAGAGAGCGCCAATTGCTTCAGTTCAAGCACGCGCAAATACAGGTGCGAATACTAAATACCACCTGATCAACCAACGAAACAACACATCGCTATGGGCTCAAATCGGTGGCGACCAATTTGTTTCAGAGCAAAAATATGTCCCAGCCGTTATCGATGTCCCATTAAATTCCTACATTCCAATCGAAGCAAGGTTAGCAACCCTGAATCTAGAAGGTGCTGTCGCAGAAAGTTATAAAACGCAATGGCTATCCAATAGAACAAAACTAGATCCAGCCCCAACGCCAACTACAAAAGCGACCCCATCGCCGAAGAAGAAAACAATCGCGTGCATTAAAGGAAAAACCGTAAAGAAGGTAATAGCGATAAAGCCAAAGTGTCCGCCTGGCTATAAGCGCAGGTAAGAGACCACCGTCTCAACTCAGCGGCAGTGCAACGCACTCGTAAGGCATAGATCCCGAGTTCAAATCCTGAAGGCGACCCTTACAGAAAATGTTACGCCTCTTCCCACCCCGGAGGGCACTCTGTTCCGTCAAATGTTCGCGTCTGACTTGATTTAACACATGTCACTTTCTCAGGAGCAATCGGTGGAGCTTTCGGAGCACTCGGAGCTTTAGGAATGAGAACCATTCCTTCAAGGCTCTTAGATTTTCCCTTGGAGTTGGTTACGTAAATACTCACAGGATACTTTTTACCCAACATCGAAGGCTTGAGATTAATCTCGGCGATGATCTTGCTCCCTGCCACTTGACCCTTGAGTGGACGCGCGCTAGTAAAGCCAAGCTCCTCACTGATTAGGTATGCATTGGTAGCTAGCGCCCCTTCTTTAATCTTGATCTCAGCGGTGATGACAGCAGAGTTCCTGATGATCAGTGATTTGAAATCAGTAGGTGTTGGTGGCACTGAGGTCGTTCCATCAGCAAGTGCTGGGGCTTGATAAGTAGCGGTAACGGGATCAGACTTCACCCCTAACCGCTCACTGACTATCTCAAAAGGAATGGCCAGTCCGGCTAATGACTTGTTAAATCCAAGTGTCCAGGTGGCAATATTTCCCGAGATAACACCGGCAAGTGGTTTTACTGCTCTGACACCCAACTTGGGCGCTACCAAATAAACCTTGTCGGGTCTATTAGCGGCATTACTCCCAATATTTACCGAGATATTAATCTTGTTTCCGACAAAGTTAATTCCAGAAAATGATGGTGTAGTTGGTTTGGAAGAGACAGGTTTTGTATTTACAGAGGAAATTAGAATACCCATTGCACTTGATTGACGACTAAAAGGGTCTTCACCACCCATGAGCAGTACATAGCCCCCTTGTGATACCGTAGGCAAGACATGGGCCTTAACACAGCTACCCCATTTTGATCCCGCGTATTCACTTTGTGTGCCATTGACGACAACATTTGTCATATAGGTATCAACGATTGGCAGATCATCACAACTCTTGGGAACTCCGGTATATGAGACTCTGACTGTGGTGGAAGCCAGCTTCTTCGTATTGTCATTAATTAAGGATCTAATTCTTCCCAAAACAAATACTTCACCAGTGGTTTCATTCGTTAAAGAAGCTTGCCACCAATTGGTTCCATAAGTAGGGTCAGCAAATAACTTCATCGCGTATGTGTTCTTAGGGATTATGCGAATACCAACCCAGCACGTGATGTTATTTGCGGTAGAGAGATTCGAAGAAGGACCCAGTCGTGCACAGGTTGAACCAGGTGTTGTATTAAGTGTTACAAAATCGACTCCGTCATAGAGGGCAAAATCAAAGTTGCCGGTGAGAACCTCCCCTGACTGGCTCCAAAATCCCCAACCAATTCGGCCACAGGATGTGCCGGCCCCATACTGAGAAATTTTCTCCCAACAAAAATCTAGGTTATTGGCACCCACCCATCGAGGCGGATTAGTAGCAACCTGTCCCAACGCTAATGGCACAAATTTCTGCTCCAAGGAACCGTTAGCTCCAAGTAACTGAGGACTCCAATTCACTTCCACCTGACCATTTTGGTGGCTGGCTTGTGTTGTTGTGTTGTTATCTGAAGAATTATCGTTCGAGGTTGGACCTGCCACAAAAAGTTCGAATGGCTTTGCTCCGGGAAGAGATAACTCCCAGTAATTCCATATCGCAGGAAGAGAGTTAGAGCCTGGCTTAAAGTTAGCTAACGATGAATTTGCCGCAAAAGCAGCAGGTGCTTGAAATAGAGGCAGGGACCAAGCGTTTTTGTAGATCTGATTTTCAGCTGTAACAAGTGAATTGAAAATCCTCCCGCCAGGTAATACTTGATCGCGGATTTCTGAATATGACGTGTCTAACAAATTATCAGAATAACCCATGAAGTTATTGACTCCATTGGTGCTGTAGTTATCTAAATTTCGTTCCACTGCGCCATCGGAGTGAGCCCATGAGAAAATTGCTGCGTCGTAGTTGCTAGATCTCAACTGAGTACTCCATGCAGATAAGCCTGGAGCATTTAAATCAAAACCAGCGCGTGCCAGAGATATCTTTGCTATTTGAGTTAGAGCCAGGCGGCGACTATTCGTTGGTGTACCCCATAACAAATTGACTTTAACCTGAGGATTTCCATTTGTTGCGTTAGGGAAATATTTTTTCACGATATCCAAAGCTTGAGCTTCACGAACACTCTGTGAGTCTTTTGTGAAGGCAGAGATACCGTTCTTGGCGACTGCATTTGAATAATCTGGTCCATCTATGCGAAAAAATAATGAATTTAATGGCTTCACTTGATTATTTATCGGCGCTATAACTCTTTCGACGATCTCTTCCCGAGGGAAAGCCAATAAGAAAGCTCGTCTAAGGTCCTGCGCGCGAGTCGAGTTTCCAGCAAAAACACCCGAGTATGGTTCCCCACCAGATTGGGCAGCTGAAACTCTTAAATCTAAATGCTCATAAAAGCGTGAGCTGTAACCGTAAATTTTTACATTCGAGAGATTCCTTAAACGAGAAATCCCGTCAGCGGTAGGGACCGCTTCTAGAAGATCAATCTCTCGGTTTGATAGAGCTAGCTCGGCAGCATTCCCGTCAGCGATCACACGGAAATTAATCCGAGCTATTCCTTGTACTTGTGGACCTGAATTGTATTTCTCGTTGTAAACAAGGGAGACCGATTTATTCGCGACAGCACTTTCAACAATATATCCACCATTGCTTACGAGAAAGAGAGGGTTTGTAGATGCAGAGATGTCGGTTAAGTTGTATCCGCTTGACCAAGCCTTGGCATATGCCAGCAAGGCATTACGGTCATAGCCCACAACAGCCCTTTCAAATGCCCCCTTAAACGTCAATGCTGCCGCGATGTCAGGTTTATCCAATTTCCCAATAGAAATTGGCACTAAAGCATGCGCTGGAAATGGCATCGGACTTGTTTGTTCCCACCCATTAAAACGCTTGTCATATTCAACAGTGATTGAGAGTTTATCCGCAGAGATAGTAGGGGTAGCTACAACACGTTGGTCGTACACACCTCCATAGCAGGTGCTCTTAAACTCTGGTGCTTTAGTGGTGTCTGAGGGAGATCCCAAATTTGCGACAACAGAGTATTTTGAAGAGCATGTTATGTGATGTACCAAGAGATCAGCAGCTGTGATTGGTACTCCATCACTCCACACCCTCCCCTTATTAATGGTGTACCGCACCTTAAAAGGAGTATTACTGACTACTGTCGCGGACCCAAAAGTAGTATTTGCAATTAGATCACCATGCTGGCCGAGATAGAAGAAGCCAGAACGCTGTAAATGATTAACCTGTGTATTTATGGAGAGGTTTCCATCTACTGTATTGGGGTTAAGCGATGTTAATCCGCTATAAGCCTGAATCGTTAAAGTAGGGCCCGTCACTGCATTTCCAGGACTTGATAATCCAAATGTAAGTACTGAGAAAACCATTGAAAAAATCAGGCCGTAACGAGTAATTTTCATAATTGCTCAAGGATAATGGCAGGGAGTTAACTCTGTTCCTCAACGAATGGTCAGATTTTCTTGAAAATGCGATCTTGGCTTTATCTCAAAATGAATAATCGGGCCAACAACCTCACCTCCCACCGCCAACGTCAGTGGAAATTCGACCCCATTTTCACTGGTATCCTTAACCCATCGACGCATCCCGCATCGATGCACTTCCCCCCAAAGTGAGCCTCAACGGCCACTTACTTGCGAGTCTTATCAAGACCCTGGCCCATTCGTGGCCATACCCGAGACGCGCTTGTCGTCTCGATTGGTGTCATTTTTCATGTCTACTCTACAAACACGTTCTGCTGCCCCTGGAAAAGCTCGTCGTGCTGCCAAAGGCAAGCCACGCCACACAACAGCGCAGAAGGCAGCCGCTCGTAAAACTAGCGATGCTCCAAAGTCACCTGCTCGTGGCACAACCAAGCCAGCATCTGTTGCTCTTGCAGCAAGAACAAAGTCAGCGCCAACACGTCGCTACACAGATATTGATCCAACAACAGTTTCGAAGAAGGAAGCTCGCAACCTCGAGCGTTCAAAGCTTCGCGCATCACGTTTCCAACAGACAATTGCACCAAAGCCAAAGACAGAGAAGTCAGAGCGAACAGAACGCCCGGCAAAGCGCACAGCATCTAAGCCTCCTTCACGCGCTGAAAAGTTTGTAAAGGATCGCGATTCTCGCACCACGCGTGAATACGAGCGTCCATCAGATTCTGATCGCCGCCCAACAACACGTCGCGAAGCAGTCAAGGCGAAAGAAGCTCGCAGCAGCGATGGTCGTCCAAACTTCGTTCCACAAAAGCGTGAGAAGTTCATCCCCGGTTCTAAGCCACGTTCAACACAGAAGCCAGCACGCGACCGTCGCAATGATTCACCAGCATTTGCGCGTGATGATCGTCGTGCTTCAAAGACACATTCAAACATCGCAGTTGATTTCGGTGCAGATGACAATTACATCTCAACCAACCTCGCTGATGCCAACCTCATCGATGCAACACCTCTAACGGAAGTAACAACAACTTTCCGTGACCTTGGTATTGCACCAGCACTTTCAAATGCTCTAAGCATCCAAGGAATCACACACCCATTTCCAATCCAGATCGCAACACTTCCTGATGCGCTCGCTGGTCACGACATCCTTGGTCGAGGACAGACCGGATCAGGTAAAACCCTTGCATTTAGCCTTGCCCTGCTTACAAATATCAGCGGGCAACAGGCAAAGCCACATAGGCCTTTAGCGCTTGTTCTAACCCCTACTCGTGAACTTGCCCAGCAGATCGATGAAGTTCTACGCCCACTAGCTCGCGCCATCGGCCACGAATCAGTTGTTATCGCAGGCGGAATGCCTTATGCAAAGCAGATCACTGCAATGCGTAAAGCAACAGCAATCTTGGTAGCAACCCCAGGACGTCTAATCGACTTACTTGATAAGGGCGAAGTACAACTAGATCAACTTCAGATCACAGTTCTTGACGAAGCAGATCAGATGGCAGATATGGGATTCCTTCCAGTTGTGAAAGAAATCCTCGATCAAGCAAAGCTTGATGGACAGCGTCTTCTCTTCTCAGCAACCCTTGATCGTGGTGTTGATTCACTAGTGAAGCAATACCTGAAGAACCCAAAGACACACTCACTTCAAAACGATCGTGCATCTGTATCAACAATGGATCACTACATCCTCGTAATGAACCCAGGCGATAAAGATGACATCACGGCTCAAATTGCCGCCCGTAACGGAAAAACAATTCTCTTTGTAAAGACACAACGTGGAGCAGATCGTCTCTGCGACAAGCTAGCCCATGCAGGCGTTCCAGTCGGAGCACTTCACGGTGGCAAGTCACAAGCAGTTCGTACACGAACACTTGCGCTCTTTAAAGATTCTGCAAACGCAGCACTTGTTGCAACAGATGTCGCAGCACGCGGTATCCACGTAGATGGAATCTCTCTTGTTGTACACGTTGATGTTCCACAAGATCACAAGGATTACCTCCACCGTTCAGGCCGCACAGCCCGTGCCGGTGAATCAGGTGCCGTTGTTACTCTGACAACATCAAAGCAACAGAAGTCTGTTTCAGGACTTACATCACGTGCCGGTGTGACACCTAAATCTGTTTCAGTCACTTCTCTCAGCACAGAATTGATGCGAATTACTGGAGCGCAAGAACCTTCTGGAATTCCTTACATTGCACCAATTGTTGAAAACAAAGGACCTAACCGAGGAACTCGTAAGCCTCGTCCGAATTCAGCTCAGAGACGGCGTAGGCCTAGGTAGCTATTGTTTACTTCCAAACAAAAAAGACTTAGAAAAATACTTAGGACTCATTCCTAATTTAACTAATACTATTCTCACAAATGTAGGAAATGTGAGTTTCCTTCTATATGAAATTTCATTTAACTTAAGAATTGATAAGCCAAATCTTTCGACATGATCGACTCTCACGAATAGGGCGTCACCCCACCCAGTTTCTGAGCTGACATCGCAGGCTATCAATTGGAACTGGCTAGCATTGAGCCATTCTGTTAACTCAGCGAAAAGAGGGGCTCCTTTGTACAGTTCCCTCAAGGACACTTCTGCAACAATTGCTATGAAGTCTTTTAGGACTTCACTCCCTCCTCGCAACACTTCGAGTTCGGCTCCTTGAACATCTAGAACGAGGTAACCGAAAGAACAATTTTCCACCATTCTGTTCTCCAGAATTTCTGAAAGTGTATTAGTTTCTAATTCAATTACAGACGTAGTGGCTACTTCCGGGTAAGACGCCTTATGCAAGTGAAAGTCAAAGAAGGAACTAGATCCGCCGTCATTCGAAGATACATTGAAGTTCATCTTCATTCCAGACTTAGACCAAAGAGCGGCCTCCACGACTGATTGCAGGGGGAAATCCTGAAGATTTTCTTTTGCGCGAAGAGCGAGTGAGGGTATGGCCTCAATCCAAATAACGGGCTCTAGGAAATTTTCTGAATAATCTGACGCCTCCTGTGCCTGGTGTGCACCGACATGAACTACACCTTGAGCGGGGAGATCAAATTCCTTAATCCAGTTTGCTAACACGCTCATCTATTTCACCTGCGTACCGAAGACATCTTCGAAGTATATTGCCCACCTATGCAATAATTTGGGAGGTAAAGTCTCGTTGAGCTGCAAACTAGTCAAAAGCGTCACTTACGAATAGAGGAGGGTCAAGTGTGGCTTACAGAGATTGAGTTATCGGCTCTAGGTTTCGCACACTTGGGAAAAAATGTGCTTATTGATTCGAGGGCCATGATTTTCAACCCAAGTTCTATTTCAATCGGGGATGATTGCAGAATTGACGCGCTTTCCTTGCTTTCCGCAGGGTTTGCAAGTTTTAGCTTAGGCAACAATGTACACATTTCTCACTCGACCCGAATTTATGGGTCTGCCGGGATACTGATTCATGATTTTGTTGGCATATCGTCAGGGGCGGGAATCTTTACTACTTCTGACGATTACTCTTCATCAGTACTGAACAACCCGACTGTTCCAAACTCCCTTAGAAATATCAAGTCCAGCGGCGTTGAGATAGGTAGAGCCGCAATCATTGGCGCAAATTCTGTAGTGCTTCCTGGAACATCAATTGGATTGGGTGCGAGTGTTGGCGCTTTATCTTTGGTAAACAAAAACATTCCAGATGGTTGGATTGTTTCCGGAAACCCTTTACGTAGGGTTGGTGTGAGAAATACAAGCGAAATTAACTCGTTAATTAACCAGTTCCAAGCAATCAAAAAGGAAGAAATATGAGCAGAGAAGAACTATTGAATTCCGTGACAAAGCTAATGGTAGAAGTTTCTTTTGGGAGACTCTCGATTTCAGACATTATGGCGGAGAGTAAAGTTATTGATGAGCTTGGTTTTGATAGTTTGGATTTCGCAGAGTTAATGCTTCATTGTGAATCAGTTACACATCAGAAAGTAGACGAGTCCTCCATCAATTGGCGTGAAGTGATAACGGTAGATGATCTAATAGGATTGTTTGATTTAGATGCAGGTTAATTATAGCAAATCAAATTTTAGTCTAGAGAAGATTTTTCCCGGCACGTATCGCGTCATGGTCGGGAGAAATCCTAGAGAAGAAATTTTGAAATATATGCACTTACTTACAGCGCTAAAGCACCAGGAGATTGATCTAATAGTGACGAACGATGAAAACTCATCGGCTCCCTGGATTGGCGTGGGGCAAATGAAACCGGAGAGTCAAGAGTTTCAAGGCGGAGTTCTAACTCTTTTGACTTCAGGGTCTACTGGTCAACCCAAACAAATTTCTCGCCGAATTGCTGCAGACAATAACGGGAGGGAAAGCCGACGTAGAAATTGGGTGCTTTGCTACCCTTTAGACAGGTGGTCTGGAATCTCAACCATCCTAGAGGTCCTTAGAAGTAATTCCAGCATCTTTATCCCGCATGATTATTCGCTTAAATCGATCAATGAAGCTATTGCTGAGACAGCAAATGCTTCAATTTCATTGACTCCAGCTCTCTTTAAGAGCATCTCCCTAAGTCAACACGAAAAAATTGAGTTTAGGAACGTTTTACAAGTTACCTTTGGTGGAGAGTATGCGAATCAAAACATCCTGGATCAGGCTGCAAATAGATATCCGCTGGCAAGAATTACCCATATTTATGCCTCCAGTGAACTCGGAGATTTTCTCATCGACTCCTCTGGAAAAGAGGGATATTCGTGGCCAAAGGCACGTGCTCAAGGTGCCACTCTTTCAGACCAGGGAGAATTAGTAGTCGGCGAATTTCGCACAGGTGATCTATGGGAGCTGATCGATGGAAGAATCTACTTCATTGGAAGAACTACGGAGATAATCAATGTAGGCGGGAACAAAGTTTCTCCAACACATCTTGCAAAAGTAGCATTAAGCATAGAAGGTGTTGATGACGCTCAGTTTTACGGCATTCCCAATCCCCTGCTTGGAGCTGTGGTTGGACTAAAATATGTTGGGCACGTAGGCCCCGGAGAACTCAAAGTAATTTTAAGAGATTTACTTCCCAAGTTTGCCCTTCCGATGAGGATTGAACAATGTGCAGAAATCGAATTGGAAAAGAACATGAAACGGAGATTATTAAACCTTGAGTAATATTCTAGTTTCTGGAACAAGTAGAGGACTCGGTTTCGCTCTCGCATCAAAGCTAGCCGAGAAACATTCTGTGGTTGGCTTTTCGAGGTCTGCAGTTTTAACAGAAAAAGGTATCCTGAATTTTCAACATTTGGCAGGAGTCGACGTAAATGATCAGAGTAGTTGGTCTGTTTTAAGTCAGCACTTCACAAACGCGGATAGCCTAATTGTGAATCATGGGATTGCCTTCGATGGATTACTTGCAACACAGGACCCAGCAAACATCTCCCAAGTAATTTCGAGCAATTTAACGTCTAGCTTAATGTTGGCTAAAGAATATATTCGAGCTCGCTTAAAGATTAGAACAAGTGGGAATATAGTTTTTATTACATCGATAATTGCAAGCCGCGGATACTCTGGTCTGGCTAGCTACAGTGCATCCAAAGCTGGACTAGAAGGGGCGGCAAGATCACTTGCCAGAGAACTTGGGCCAAAAGGTTTCCGCGTGAACTGTGTTGCGCCAGGATATTTTGATTCAGAGTTGTCCTCAAGTTTAGATGAAAATAAGAGAAATCAAATAGTACGCCGGACTCCGTTAGGGCGTCTAGCTGAACTTAGTGATATAACTCCAGCGATTGAGTTCTTAATCAGCGAGGACGCCAGCTTTATAACTGGCAATGTGATAACTATTGACGGAGGAATTAGTGTCTAATAATGAAATAGATATCAACACATGGAATATTTCCTGGCCACAGCCGAAAGATGTAAAAACACATGTAGCATCTACTTCTATCACAATGCTTGAGAAAAAATATGTTAACGAAGCAATAGATAGCAACTGGATCGGACCAGGTGGAAGATTCAACCTTCTTTGTGAAAAATTTCTTTCAGAAAAGCTCGACCAGGAAGCCATATTAGTCTCTAATGGAACAATTGCGTTGGTTCTTGCCCTACAGGGTCTTGGAATCGGTCCAGGAGATGAAGTAATTGTTCCAGATCTCACCTTTGCAGCGACGGCAAGTGCAGTGATTATGGTCGGAGCGCAGCCAGTATTTTCTGATGTGGATCTAAACTCGTGGTGCGTGGAAAGACATAACGTTGAAAAACTCGTTTCCAAGAAAACCAAAGCGATCATTGCGGTTCACCTTTATGGCAATGTAGGTGGCATCCAAGAACTTAGCAAGTTCTGCCAAGAGCGTTCAATTTTCCTGATTGAAGATTGTGCGGAAGCATTTCTTGCAAAAGAATCCAACGGAGGAATAGCTGGGACTTTCGGTGACATCGCCACATTCTCCTTTTTTGCCAACAAACTGATTACTTCAGGGGAAGGTGGGGCGGTTACATCAAAAAGTAGGTTATTGATGGATCGAATGAGACTGCTCAGGGGCCAAGGCATGGACCCAGACAAGAGATATTTCTTTGTAATTCCCGGTTCAAACTATCGAATAACGAATATCCAGGCAGCGATATTGTGGGGCCAACTAGAACGATTGACCGAGATTTATGAATCACGCATGAACCAAGAAACTCGCTATCGCATGAATTTAGGTGGAAAAATCTTAATTTCCTCGAATTCATCTTCGGCAAACCGTGCGCCGTGGTTATTCACCTGTCGCTTGCCAGGAATGGATTTAAATAGAAAGCTGAAATTGGCTCATAGTCTTGCAGAGCGAGGAATCGAAACGCGTCCAGTTTTTTACCCACTGACTTGTATGCCAGCTTTCAAAAAGTATAGTGATGGGGTGAATGCAAATACCTGGTTGATTTCAAGCGAAGGAATCACCTTGCCTACCGGTTCTCATGTCAACGATGACACAGTAGACTTAATTTCAAATTTGATCATCAAAGAAACCAAGGACTGAAAATGCCATTTATTGAAGTATCGGTAGGCGAACTCTTGGATAAGTGGTCTATATTGGAGATTAAACTGGAAAAGCTTAAAAAAGAGAAACAACAGGCAAACATCATCAAGGAAATGAGCGCATTGGCGGAGATCTGTAAGGTGTATCTCGGCGAAACAGAGATAAACGCACTGTATTCAGAAATGTATAAAGTTAATTTGGAGATTTGGATTGGAATGGACCAGCTTTACGAAATAAAGTCCGAAGAAGTAAATCGATTTGTAGAACTAACTAACTTCATCACAGAAATGAATAAAAAGCGGGCATACCTAAAAAAAGAAATCGATGTTCTTGCAAGCTCGCAATTTTCTGAAGAGAAGAGTTACTTCTGATTTTAGTACGGGTTCGGGTAATTTCTAAAGAAACAATAATCTAGGAATTTTTTGTGAATGCGTTTCGCATCTTTTTTCAATTTTTGATGTTCTAGTTTTCTATTGATTGAAACTGGATTAGGGTATCTAATTCCTTCAGGGGAATTGAGTGCGTACTCCTCCCAAGAACTATCATAAAAATAAAGTCCAGGATAGAAATTCTTATTAATGGGATAAACGACTTTCCGCACCGCTCTGGTGTTCATCAGAAGAGCCAGACACAATAGTGAAGAGTTGACCAAATGTAACTCTGTTGCGTTTTCAATTAAGTCAACTAGTTTCTCGTATTTGACATCTCTTGGGTTATGGATAATTTTCAGCCCTTTAGATTCAATGGACGCAATGATATTCGAATCAATTTCTCGAACCGTTCCCGGAAAGTGATCAATTAGTGCGTAATTATCTAAGGGTGGCAAGAATTGGTCATTTTCTTTCCGAAGAGTGGAACTTATATCGAAATTCTTGTGGGACGTAAGAGAAACCCGGGCTAGACGATAAAACACACTATCAATATCTAAGTCTGGTCTAATCTTGGATGATAACCAAAGTAAATCGTAACCAAGATAAAGAACAGGCAAGCCCCTTCTCCGAGCAAACTGCCGCGCCCTGTAAATCATCAGAGATCCCGTGAATTCAGCTTCACCTAAACAATCCTCGATTGCGAGATAACTTATATTTGGATGTGAACAGAAATTTTCGAGCAAAGGAATAGCATTCTTTGGAGAGAAAACGTGAATCTTTTTGCCAAATTGTGCGTACTCGAAAAAAATTGGGGCACAGCAAATTAAGTCACCATATCCAAGATGAGGTAGAATATAGAACTCATCACTCTTAAAGGCTTTTTTGTTCGACCGCA
>JBIJAL010000121.1:0-3337 GCA_044345775.1 Candidatus Planktophila sp. | reverse complement strand
GTGACATTATCTGAAGGGGTTACTGGACCCTACGATGTGATCATGCGCGCTGAATCACCTTCGATGGAAGATTTAGGTCGCACAATTTTGGCTAAGGTGCAGGCGGTTCCTGGAATCACACGGACACTCACCTGTCCGGTTACTCACTTTTAATTTCCTAGGACCCCATTATTTCGCCGCAAGGCGTTCTTAAGAAGATGTGAGATTACTTCCTGATAGCTCACACCGCTTGCCTCCCACATCTTTGGAAAGACTGAGGTCGCGGTAAATCCAGGCATTGTGTTGAGCTCAGTGATGATTACTTCGCCCGCAGGAGTGAGAAAGAAATCAACCCGCGCAAGTCCGCTGCACCCGAGTGAGGTAAAAGCTTTTACCGCTTGCTCTTGAATCTCTCGTGCGATCTTCTCGGGAATTGGCGCAGGAAGTGTGATGCTGGTGGCACTGTGTAAGTACTTTGCCTGAAAATCATAGAACTCAAATTGTGGATCGATCTCAATCTGACCGACAACCGATGCTCGCGGTACACCGTTAATTTCAAGGACTGCACATTCAATTTCGCGACCACGAACTTCATTTTCAACTAACGCCTTAGGGTCAAATGAATGCGCTTCGGCGATTGCCTTATCTAGCTGGTCTGCTGATGAAACTTTTGTTGTGCCACGACTTGAACCACCTCGGGCAGGCTTTACAAAGATTGGGTAACCAAGGGTTGCGATCTCGGAAGAAATCTTCACTTTCTCGTTAGCCCAATCACCTGCGCGAACTACGAAGCCTTCGGCAACTGCGATTCCAGAGGCGGCAAAGATTGGTTTGGCAAAAGATTTATCCATGGCAACTGCAGAGGCCAGTACGCCCGAACCTACAAAGGGTATATCTGCAATTTCGAGAAGCCCTTGGATAGTTCCATCTTCGCCATAAGGTCCGTGAAGAAGTGGAAAGACAATATCAATGGCAATTTTTTCACCGTTGATTGAGAATCCATCAGGTCCAATCGAAACAGGCACGCCGTCCTCGGCAATCACAGGAAGCACTTCGCCCCGTATCGAGAAGTCGAAATCATCAGGAATTAGGGTCCACTTACCTGATTTAGTGATCCCAATCATTACCGGTTCATACTTATTGCGATCTATCGCGCGAAGGACCCCACCGGCGGATGTGCATGAAATTTCGTGCTCACTGCTGCGCCCTCCGCAAACAATTGCAACGCGCTCTGTCATCGAATGAAATTCTCTGCTTGAGTCGTTATCTCCATCAAACGTGTAAGCGCCTGTTCTGGAGTAAGTGAGCCGTTGACGATATCTGCAACTGCTTCAATCACGGGAACTTCAACCCCTACGCGATGAGCAATCTCAACAATCGCACCAGATGAGGCAACGCCTTCCACCGTTTTGGATCCTTGTGCAATCGCCATCTGCATCGATCCTGTCTTACCAAGTAGCTCACCGAAGGTTCGATTTCGCGAAAGCGGTGAACCACACGTTGCAACAAGATCACCCATTCCCGCAAGACCTGCCGCGCTTAAGGGATCTGAGCCATGGGCGGCGCAGAGGCGAGCGACTTCATTGAGTCCGCGAGTAATGAGCATCGCCTGGGTATTTTCGCCGTAACCCATTCCGATAGAAATTCCCACGGCGAGTGCGATCACATTTTTAATCGCACCAGCTAGTTCGCACCCGAGAAGGTCTACCGATGTGTAGACGCGATAATAAGGAGTGCGAAAGAGTTCGCGCACATGATCGGCAACTTCTTGCGAAGTCGAGGCGGCGACTGCTCCTGCAGGTTGGCGCAGGATAAGTTCATCTGCCAAATTGGGACCAGTGAGAAGTGCGACTTTATGCTTTCCAAGAATTTCTTCAATAATCTCTGTCATTCGCAACATCGTTGAAACTTCGATGCCTTTAAGAGTGCTTACGATTGTGCAATCTGCGGAAAACCGTGGCTTCCAATCGTTGAGCGTTGCTCGCAACTGAGTAGAGGGAATTGCCAAGACATAAATGTTGCTAAAGGCAAAAGCCTCATCTAGATCAGAGGTCGCCTTTAGCTGAGTGGGGAGAATTTGACCGGCAAGGTAGCGCTCATTGGTATGCGAAGTATTAATCTCGGCAACCGTCTCAGCGTTGCGCCCCCACAAGAGGACATCGTTAGCGCCATCGCAAAGAACTTGAGCAAGGGTTGATCCCCATGCACCTGCGCCAAAGACGGTGATCTTGCTCATTGCTTCTTCTCACCTTTTCTGAAATTGCCTGTTCGAGGCAGCTCGGAGGTATGAGGGTCAAAGATAGCCTTAGGTCGCACCTGACCGCGAATCTCTTCGAGTAAATCGGTTATTGCGCTCATGACCAGCGCTGTCGCCTCTGCCATTGCAACAGGATCTTCTTCTTTCCCATACCAAGGTGAGAGGTCAACTGGTTCACCCACTTGATATCGAATTGTTCTACGTGGAAAAATTTTGAACTTTTTACTATAGGGAGGTAACACTTCTTGCGTCCCCCACTGTGCAACTGGATAGACAGGGGCCTTTGAGACAACTGCAAGTCGAGCTGCCCCAGTCTTTGCAACCATTGGCCAGTAATCAGGATCGCGAGTAAGTGTTCCTTCTGGATAGATAGCAATCTGGTGGCCCATCTCAAGAAGCGTGAGTGCATAAGAGAGAGCAACTCGCGCCTCTTTACTTTCACGATCAACGGGTATCTGTCCTGCCGCAAGAAGAATTCTGCCAATAATCGGGATTCTAAATACTTGAATTTTTCCAATAAAGCGAGGTGCGCGTCCGTTGGAATAGAGAAAGAGAGCGAGTGCGAAGGCATCCAAATATGAGAGGTGGTTTGAGGCCACAATTACCGGGCCACTCTTTGGAATCTTAGCGCCTTCGAGTCCATCATAGGAGGTCGTGAGTTTCATGATCGGAATAAGAATGGTGGCACACACTTTAAATGTTCGGTTAGCGCCAAGTGGGTAACCGTGTGGAGGGCTCAGTCGAATCTTTAAAGGCTTCCTGCTCGAAGAGCTAGATTTCGACATGTCACAATTCTAAGTCTGTTGCAGGTGTTATGGATGCTCCTTCAAGAAAAAAATAGAGAAAAATAAGGCCCACGCGTAATGCGTGGGCCTTATTTATGAAAAGAATTACTTCTTCTTACGTACTACCTTTTTAGCTGCCTTTTTAGGTGCTGCCTTCTTTGCAACCTTCTTCTTGGCTGCCTTTTTAGGTGCTGCCTTCTTTGCAACCTTCTTCTTAGCTGCCTTTTTAGGTGCTGCCTTCTTTGCTACAGGCTTAGCGACAACCTTTGGCTCTGGCTTTGGAGCTGGAGCAAGTTTGCGATCGCCAGCAACAACT
>JBIJAL010000034.1:0-11337 GCA_044345775.1 Candidatus Planktophila sp. | reverse complement strand
CTGTGCATTCGGTGGAATGCTCTTTGCTTATCGCAGCGGACGTATCCGTGTAACACCTAAGTTCCAGCGCGTGATGTTTGGTGCACTTATTGGATATCTCGGTCTTGCACTAGTCAGCATTGTTGCCCGCATTATGGGAACATCTGGCGGACTTTATGATGTTGGTGGACTTGGTCTTATCCTTGCAGCAGGTGGAGTAGTTCTTGCTTCACTATTTATCGTGATGGATCTAGATCAGATCGATCGTTCGATCAAAGCTGGAGTGCCACAGATTGAATCATGGCGCGCAGCATTTGGCTTGATGGTTACTTTGGTCTGGCTCTACCTTGAAATGCTACGTTTGATCGCAATTCTCCGGGGAGACGATTAATTTAGCGGATCAATAATTTCATGAGATGCCCGGGACTTTCGAGTCTCGGGCATCTTTAATGAGAGCACTATTGCGATACAGAAGACGAGGCCGCTAAGGCCAAAAGCAGCACGGTATCCATAATGATCGGCGATAAAACCAACAACGACAGGACCTACGATCATTCCAGCGTCCCCTGCCATCTGAAAGAGTGCGATTACTTGTCCACCCTTTCCCTCAATGAGATCACCAACAATTGTCGCTGGGGCACTTGCAAGAAATGCGTTACCAAGGCCCATGATGGCCATAGAGATAAAGAACATCATTGGATTGAGCGTCAATGTCATGATAATTATTCCTACGAGTGCAATTGTGGTTCCAACTATGAGAACAAATCGCCGCCCGCGTTCATCTGAAAGTCTTCCAGCACGCAAGATAAGAGTTCCTTGAATTACGGCTGAGATGGTAAATCCCCATCCAACAACAGCGGCTGTTGATTTTAATTGTTCGGTGACAAATAGTGGCAAGATGGATGTGCGAACACCGAAGAGAACCCAACTAGCAACGAATGTGATGATGAGTGCATATCGGTAACCCTTAAGAGAGAGCGCTTCGCGTAAAGACATCGCAGCTTTCTTTTCTTCATTCTTGTTTGGTGCCTGCAAGTGTTCGCTGGTAAAGAATAAGAATGCAACTGTGCCCGAGACCGCGAGTGCGATGGCATAAACAAAAAATGGAGCGCGAAGTGAGATAGCAGCAAGTGCGCCTCCAATTGCTGGCCCGGCGATCGCCCCAAGTAAAAACGAGCCGTTATATACAGACATAGCATGACCACGTTGGGCATCACTAACTGAGCGCAAGATGACCGAACTTGCAGCGACAGAGAACATGGATGAACCAAGTCCTCCTGCTGCGCGGAAGAAGAGGAGTTGGTTATAGCTCTGTGCTAGACCGCTAAGACCGACCGACAATGCGACTAAGCCAACACCGACTGCAAAGATCGTGCGTTCACCGAATTTATCAACGAGTTTTCCAGAGAAAAGCCCAGAGGCAAAGCGTGAGAGTGCAAAAAGGGAGATGATCAAGCCGACCGCAGCGTTACTGACTCCGAAGGATCGAGCAAAGAGTGGGATGGCTGGGACGATGATTCCAAAGCCGACAGCGACAAAAAAAGATGCAACCACAAGAACGCTGACTTCACGCGGAAGGTCGCGTAGTGGTGATTGGATTTTCATTGTGCGCCTCGGATTTAACCGAGCGCCTCCCCTGCTGATTCTTGCCGCGCTGCTGCGTAATCTTCGTTGGTACGTAATGGCGCTTCACGCAAGAAGAGCGCGAAGATAAAGCCGATTGCTGTAAGTGGCGCTGCTACAAGGAAGACAACGTGGAAAGAATCTACGAAGGCGTTGAGCGCTGTGCTCTGTGCCTCTGGTGGTAGCTGAGCGATCACGCCAGTGTTCTGCTTGATCTTCTCAATGTCACTCTCATTAAAGGAGAGTGCGGCAGTTGGATTACTCGCTGCCAGTTCTTCGCGTCCGACGATCAAGTAATGACCGAGCCGGTTAGAGAGAATTGCACCAAAGAGTGCGGTGCCAAAGACAGATCCTAATGAGCGGAAAAATGTGTTCGAACTTGTTGCGATCCCCATATCTTTAAACTCAACAGAGTTTTGGAGTGCAATCACTATAGTCTGCATGGAAAGGCCAAGACCTGCACCCACCATGACGGCATAGATTGCAATCTCCCAAAAAGGTGTATCGATTTCAAGGCGATACATCGCCAAGATTCCGAGTGTCATAATTGCGGTTCCTATAATTGGAAAACGTTTGTAGCGGCCATGCTTAGAGATCAACTTGCCGCTAAGTATCGAAGTTGTGACGATCCCAAGCATCAAAGGAATCAATTTAAGTCCTGCAGATGTAGCGCTGTCGCCCTTAACTACTTGGAGATAGAGAGGCAACATCACAATTGCTCCGAACATTCCAGCACCGATAATAAAACCTAATATTGAGGTGAGGCTAAATGTGTGGTTGCTAAAGAGTGTCAACGGAATAATCGGTTCTTTAGCTCGAGCTTCCCACCAGATGAAGAGCGTCGCAAGAATTACACCGATTGCAAGATAACCAAGTGTGCTTGGATCAGTCCAACCATCTTGTGGGCCATACACGCTAAGGGAGAGAAGAACGAGAGTGACTGACGTGACAAGCAGTCCAGCTCCTAGATAATCAATGGAGTGCTCACGCTTTTGTTTAGCTAAGTGCAACGTGGCACTTGTCAGCACCAATGCAAGAATTCCGAATGGAATATTTATATAAAAAATCCAACGCCATCCTGTGATTCCAAGAATCATGTCTCGGTCTGAGAAGAAGCCACCAAGTAGCGGTCCAGCAACGGATGAAAGTCCCCAGACTGCGCCGAAATAACCTACGTAACGGCCACGCTCGCGTGGAGGAACGATGTCACCGATAATCACGAAGGTGAGTGCCATCAAGCCACCTGCACCAAGCCCTTGAAGCGCACGTGTTGCAATGAGTTGATTCATATCTTGCGCAGCCCCTGCCAAAAGTGAACCTAATAAGAAGGTAACAATCGCAAATTGAAAGACAGGGCGACGTCCGTAGATATCGGAAATTTTCCCGTACAACGGAGTTGATGCTGTGGATGTTAGCAAGTACGCGGTGACAACCCAGGTGTAGTGGTTAAGTCCATTGAAGTCTTCAGTAATACTCTTAAGAGCAGTTGAAACGATTGTTTGATCGAGGGCTGCCAAGAGAAGGCCAGTCATCAGGCCTCCCAGGATCACCATAATCTCTTTATGCGTATGTGCTTTAGCAGGCGCGTTCATCGACATGGTTTACCCCATTTAATGTGAAAAGCTTTGAAATTGCGAGATATTTGGATTTTTGATTGCGAGGGAATAAGTTTACCGCGTGAAATCAATTATTGCTGAGGACCTTGTAAAGACCTATGACAAGGGTGCCGTTCGCGCACTTGATCATCTCTCACTCGATGTCGAAGAAGGAACCGTTTTGGGTGTTTTAGGTCCTAATGGTGCGGGAAAGACAACAACGGTGCGCATACTCGCAACGCTACTTAAACCTGATTCAGGAAAAGCAATTGTTGGCGGCATTGATGTGATTAAGCACCCCGAGAAGGTGCGCGAAGTAATTGGTCTATCGGGTCAGTACGCAGCAGTTGATGAGATTCTTACCGGCTGGGATAACTTGGTGATGTTTGGACAGCTCTATCACTTAGGAAAGAAGCAGGCAGTTGCCCGTGCAGAGGAACTGCTTGAGCAGTTCTCACTTACTGAAAGTGCGCGTAGACCAATTAAGACGTATTCCGGTGGAATGCGTCGTCGACTTGATCTTGCAGCATCGTTGATTGTTAAACCAAAGGTGCTCTTTCTTGATGAACCCACAACAGGCCTTGATCCACGCGGTCGCCAAGAGATGTGGGGAGTAATCCAAGAA
Source organism: Candidatus Planktophila sp. (assembly GCA_044345775.1). Taxonomy (GTDB): domain Bacteria; phylum Actinomycetota; class Actinomycetes; order Nanopelagicales; family Nanopelagicaceae; genus Planktophila. Next base: position 7,515 of record JBIJAL010000034.1, on the reverse strand, counting down.
CTTGTTAAGGGTGGTGTCACACTCTTGCTCACAACGCAGTATCTGGAAGAGGCAGATCAACTAGCTGATGAAATTGCAGTCATTGATCACGGCAAGGTAATTGCTCGTGGAACATCTGATGCTCTCAAGAAGCAGGTAGGCGGAGAGCGTCTACAGATTGTTGTTGATCATAGCCACATCGCACAAACGCTAGAGATTGTTTCTCGCGTGAGTAAGAATCCCGCAACACTTGATGAAGGAATGCGCTTGATCTCAGCGCCAGTATCGACAGGCTCAGCAGCACTCATTGAGGCGCTACGCGAACTCGATGGTGCTGGAATTCATCCACTTGATGTATCCCTCAAGCGCCCATCACTTGATGATGTCTTTATGTCACTGACGGGGCATGTCGCAGAAGAGGTAAAGGAAGAGGCTAAGAAATGAGAAACCTCCACGATATTTTCATTATTACTCGCCGCCAGATCCTGCTCTTGGTGCGCGTACCTGAAGTTCTTATCTTTTCAACGATCCAACCGGTGATGTTTGTTCTTCTCTTTAGGTTCGTCTTCGGTGGCTCGATTGATTCAGGTCAATCAGGGGGATATGTACAACTTCTTATGCCTGGCATCTTCGTGCAGACAGTTGCATTTACTCTTGCAGGAACCGCATCGGGGTTAGCCGAAGATATGAAGAAGGGATTGATTGATCGTTTCAGATCACTTCCAATTTCACGGAGCGCGCTGATCATCGGACGTACTTTGGGGGACTCCCTACTAAATATTGTTGTTCTCACGGTCATGGGAATCACCGGTTATATCGTCGGCTGGCGTCCAACAGGTGGGGTTGGAAATATGCTCCTTGGCTTCCTATTCCTGTTGCTCTTTGGTTATGCACTCTCTTGGGTTGGCGTTCTTGTTGGGCTTTCAGCAAAGGACGCACGAGTTGTGCAGAACGTTTCATTTATCGTCACATTCCCACTCACATTCTTATCAAATGCTTTTGCACCAACAACTGCTATGCCGCGTGCGCTGCAGTACTTCGCAGAGTGGAATCCGGTATCAACTATGGTGGCAGGATGTCGCTCACTCTTTGGTCTCAAGACCGAATTCGGTGCAACCGCCGGATCATTCCCAAGTGAGTATCCATTGGTTACATCACTTGTTTACATGGTCTTAGTAATGGCGATATTTATTCCACTGAGCGTACGAAAGTATGCCCGAGCAGCTAATTAACCAGACTATAAATTAACCAGACTAATAACTAAATGAAGCGCGCTTCTACAATCTCGACAGAAATTGATTTGCCGTTAGGTGCTGTGTAAGAAACAGTGTCGCCAATTTTTGCACCCATCACAGCGCTGCCTAGCGGTGACTTCTCGCTATAGACATCGAATTCATCAGATGTGATTTCGCGAGATCCCAGTAAAAACTTCATCTCATCCCCTGCAATTTTTGCAGTGACAACCATTCCCGCACCAACGACGCCATCAGCGCTAGCAGGCGGAGTTCCGATATGTGCATTCTCTAAAATCTGCTTGAGTTGGCGAATGCGCGCCTCCATTTTGCCTTGCTCATCACGGGCAGCGTGATAGCCACCATTTTCTTTCAAATCACCTTCGGCGCGAGCTGCCTCAATCTTGGCAGTCACATCACGGCGCCCTGTTGTTTCAAGAGTCTCTAACTCTGATCTGAGGCGGTCGGCTGCCTCTTGGGTCAACCAGGTTTGTGGAGTGCTCATAGGCGTAAAGGTTAGCGGTGATGGCCGAGTTAGGAAATCCTGCAGGAGGCGATACGCGCACTTACTGGGGCTAATCGGGCAGGAATCGCGACAATGCGTTCGACTTTGGATTCACCGCCATCGATTTGATCATCGATTTGTCCCACAACATTCTTATCAATATCGAGAGTAACTAAAGTACATAGAACAACCGCGTCTGGGTCTCTTCGTTCTATCGCATACCTCATTGTGATTTCGCGTTCTCCCGTTACCGAGAATGAGTAGAGCGTTGAACGTAACTCTGGCTGAGAGTGATCGAGTGCGGCCCAAATCGTCCAGGGGATTCCAATGATGGCAACGATAACGGCTGGCAGAACCCACGATCTCTTTCGAGTAGCGCCGTAGCGATCGTTGTAGTCGAAGGTCTCATCACCTACAGGGTTCTCATTTGGTGATGACATGGGAGAATTCTCTCATGGAAAATGAAGATTTTATGGGGTCAGCGGGTTCGCTTACCGTTCTGATTCTCTGTATCACCGTGGCTTTATTGCTTCGCAGTTTCTATAAGCGTTTCAACAAAATGAAAGATCGCGAAAATAACGGTGACATTTAAACTTTTCGGTAAGGCTTTTGTGGTTCTCACATTAGTCGCCATCTTTGTATTCTTAGGGTTATGGCAGCTCGATGCCGCCAACAAATTACAGGAAGCAAAAAAGGTTGCACCAGATACAGCAATCTATCAATTATCAGATTTAGCCTCACCTGCTATGGCTCTTGACTCACGTTCTGTTGGAAAAAAAGTTTCTTTACGCGGTAATTACATCTTGACGTTTCGCGCCCCAAATCAAATTGACGAGCAAGGCGTAATCAGCGATTGGGAAGTGGCGTTGATGCAGGTCAATCAATCGAGCGCTGTTCTAGTCCTTCGTGGGTATTGGAAAGATCGATTAACGAGCCCAGGCGTTGCAATGTCGTCTGATGGTGTGTCAACGGGCGTAGACCTCCAGGCAGTTGTTCAACCCCGACAATTCGACGATGTATCAACGAATTCTCCTGGAGTGATTTCTCGCCTTGACAGCAGTGTGATCGTCGCACTGACAGATCTCGATCTCTACGATGGATTTTTATTAGCGACAAGTGAACAGGTAAATGATGGCGTTATTGATCGGGATCGGATCACTTTAGCGCCAGTAAAGTCCAAGGCGACCGGGTATTACTGGCAACACATCTCTTATGTAATCATCTGGTGGTTGATGGCTGCGATTGTGATCTACCTACCTTTCTACCGAAAGCGTCAAGAAAGCGATACGTTGAGCGTATGAAAAGTGCAGTTTTTCGCTTTCGGGTCATGGCAATTATCTGTGGTTACCTTTCATTAATTCTCTGGTTTTTCTATATGCCAGCCAAATATCTCTTTCACCTAGAGCGCACTCAGCCATGGATTGTCTGGATTACCCATGTTCACGGGGCTCTCTATATCTTCTATGTCTTAGCTGCCTTGCAACTCAGTGTAAAGATGCGCAAAAGTATTAAAGGTATGATTTGGATGATCTTGGGTGGGACTTTGCCAATTGCATCATTTGTTTTGGAGCGCCGTGTTGTTAAGCAGAACTCGTAAGACGATTAAGGGTGTTTTCTACCCGTTCTATGAATCCAGGATTGTTCGCTATTTAGATTTTAGCCAGACCCCTCAACATGTCGGTGTGATTCTTGATGGCAATCGCAGATGGGCCATGAGCAATCCCAGTGCTGAAGATCCAAAAGGACATCGACGAGGCGCTGACAAGATCATCGACTTTCTTGGGTGGTGTGAAGAGGCGCAGGTAAAAGTTGTCACGCTCTGGATGCTCTCCACTGATAATTTCAAACGTACCCCCGAAGAACTTGATGCGCTCTTGGCCGTTATTGGTGCGAGCGTTGATGAGTTATCCCGGACAGGGCGTTGGACCATTAAGTCAGTGGGCGCACTCGATCTCCTGCCTGACTGGATGCAGAAGAAGTTGTCATCACTGCCTACCCACCCAGGAACGATGGAGGTCAATGTCGCCATTGGCTACGGTGGGAGGCGCGAAATAGTTGATGCCGTTAAGAGTTATCTATCGAAGGCATCAATGCAAGGTAAGAATCTTGATGAAGCCATGACTGAATTAGATGCTGAAGAAATCTCACACTATCTATATACGGCAGGCCAGCCAGATCCCGAACTCTTGATTCGTACATCGGGTGAACAACGCCTTGGGGGATTCTTATTGTGGCAGAGCGCTCACTCCGAGTTTTATTTCTGTGAGGCGTATTGGCCAGATTTTCGTCGGGTTGATTTCCTTCGAGCGCTTCGCTCATATTCACAACGCCATCGCCGAATGGGCAAGTAGTGGCGTGTCGCTGAAAGAAATGGCCTCACAGTTCTAGGATTTGAATATCCGAAGCAGGTCCCTTCTAAAACAATTAAAGAATTGCGAGCTCTCACCGTTGGCACACCCACCGCGTAAGACATACGTATTAGATACCAGCGTTCTTTTGGCAGATCCAGGGGCCTTGCTGCGTTTTGATGAGCATGAAGTCATCATTCCAATCGCAGTTATCGGAGAGCTTGAGACAAAGCGAGACCATCCAGAGCTTGGATATTTTGCCCGCGCCGCACTTCGCGCACTTGATGATCTACGGATCGAACATGGTCGCCTTGATCAACCACTGACGATTACTCCAGAAGGTGGCACGCTCTCTGTTGAACTCAATCACACAGATTTAAGCACCCTGCCCCATGGTTTCTTGCGCGATGGCACCAATGATTCTCGCATCCTGGCGATTGCAAAGAACTTAATGTCAGATGGCCGAAATGTTGTCTTGGTGACAAAAGATCTCCCACTTCGAGTAAAGGCATCATCTGTCGGCGTTCAGGCCGAAGAGTATTTAGCAGAGCTGGTTTCAAATAGCGGGTGGACTGGAATCGAAGAGATTGATGTGGGTCATCACATCATCGATGATCTCTATTCGAGTGATCGTGCAGATCATGAATGCGCCCATACCTTGCCCGTTCATACCGGCATCATTCTGCACTCTGAAAAAGGAAGCGCTCTGGCACGGGTCACAGCAGATAAGCAGTTACGTTTAGTGCGCGGTGATCGCAGCGCCTTTGGTCTTCACGGCCGAAGCGCTGAACAACGGATCGCACTCGATCTTCTCCTTGATGACGAGATCGGCATCGTCTCTCTCGGCGGTCGCGCAGGAACAGGAAAGTCGGCGCTCGCCTTATGTGCCGGACTTGAAGCGGTGATGGAGAAGCGCCTTCATAAGAAAGTTGTGATCTTCCGCCCTCTCTATCCCGTGGGTGGCCAAGAACTCGGATACTTGCCGGGCAGTGAAGGCGAGAAGATGTCGCCTTGGGCCCAAGCAGTCTTTGACACTTTGGGGGCGTTGGTCAGCCAAGCGGTGATCGATGAAATCATTGCCCGCGGACTCATTGAAGTTCTGCCACTGACCCATATCCGTGGTCGCTCACTTCACGATAGCTTCGTCATTGTCGATGAGGCCCAATCCCTTGAACGCGGAGTTCTACTCACTGTCCTCTCTCGAATCGGCCAAGGTTCACGGGTTGTCCTCACCCACGATGTCGCCCAACGCGATAACTTGCGGGTGGGCCGCCATGATGGCGTTGTTGCCGTCGTTGAAAAGCTCAAAGGCCACTCACTCTTTGCCCATGTCACCCTGACTCGTTCAGAGCGCTCGCCAATCGCAGCTCTTGTCACTGAGATGCTTGAAGGGCCTGTCGGCTAAGAGTCGGGTCGACCCAATTCTTAGCCCCATTTAAAGATCACAGTTACAAAAGGTACATATCGGACTTCCCCCATTCTGACCAGCACTTTTACCTATCCACAACCAGTCATCTTTCTGGGAATTTCCACGCCATGCGTGTTCTGATTTGCCCATACCCCCTTCCCTTGCCACCCTAAAGCCATTCCCCCTTCCCTTATATCCCCATTTTTTGGGGTGATAAGGGTTTGTCGGAAAGAGAAGATGAGAACAGGAGGGCCTTAAGATGCGAGAACTTTTTGCAAAGCCGCGACGTAGAGTTGTTGGCCTCTGGTCTCTTGTCGCGACCCTATTGATTCTGGCCAGCGCCCAGCCAACTGCCTACGGTTTAGATTTTCCTCAGAGCACCCGCTTGGTTATTCCTGAGGCGACGAACCTCAAATCTTCCTTAGTCGATCTCTCAGAAGGTGCTCCGCTTTTTGCTCAACTTGAATTCTCGCAATCCCTCTTCGCCTCTGAAATGGCCCTTGTCGCATCGGTTACCCGCCAGGTTGAGATTGCCCGCACCCCCAACGGCGCAAAGTATGTCGCCCGCCAGATTATGCAAAGTGAGTACAACTGGGGCAAGACTCAATTTGCTTGTCTCAATAACTTGTGGACTAAAGAGAGCAATTGGAATTACAAGGCGCGCAATCCGCGGACCGGCGCTCATGGAATCCCACAGTCTTACCCAGCAAATCGCATGGAGATCATCTCTAGCGATTGGCGCAAAAACCCAGTGACTCAGATGCGATGGGGTCTTCGCTATATCGAGATTCGCTATGAAAGCCCTTGCCGCGCCTGGTCAAAATTTAAGCGCAGTAATTACTACTAAAGAGTGATTTTCTAGACTTCGCTAGCCCGATTACCGATTGTTATTGGCTTTGATGTCTGAGCAAAGAAATCATTGCCTTTATCGTCGACAACAATAAATGCTGGGAAATTTACGACATCAATCTTCCAGACTGCTTCCATTCCTAGCTCTGGAAAATCTAAGACCTCAACTTTGGTGATGCAATCTTGGGCAAGGCGTGCTGCTGGCCCTCCGATAGATCCAAGATAGAAGCCGCCATATTTCTTGCAGGCATCTGTTACGGCCTGTGAGCGATTGCCCTTTGCCAGCATGACAAATGAGCCACCCCTCTCTTGGAAATAATCAACGTACGAATCCATGCGACCGGCAGTTGTTGGCCCAAAGGATCCCGATGCATATCCTTCAGGAGTTTTAGCAGGGCCCGCGTAGTAAACAGCGTAATCCTTGAGGTATTGCGGCATTGGCTCGCCCTTATCAATCATCTCTTTGATCTTTGCATGGGCAAGATCTCGCGCAACAACAATCGTTCCAGTCAAACTGACACGAGTTTTTACAGTGTGCTGTGAAAGTTCGGCGCGAACTGTATCCATCGATTGATTAAGGTCAATTGCAACAACGTTATCGTCGAGATGCTCATCGGTTGTTTCAGGTAAGAAGCGGGCTGGATCGCGCTCGAGTTCTTCAATAAAGACGCCATCACGAGTGATCTTTGCCTTGACCTGGCGATCTGCCGAACACGATACGGCGATTGCAATCGGAAGTGATGCGCCGTGGCGAGGAAGGCGGACAACGCGCACATCGTGGCAGAAGTACTTTCCACCAAATTGTGCGCCAATTCCTAGTGTGCGAGTGAGTTCAAGGACCTTGCCTTCAAGTTCGATATCTCTAAACCCATGCCCCGTTGCAGCATCTCCTGAAGTTGGTAGCGAATCTAAATACTTAGTAGAGGCCAATTTGGCAGTTTTGACTGTGTGCTCGGCGCTTGTTCCGCCGATAACGATGGCAAGGTGATACGGAGGACAGGCAGCGGTTCCGATGGAACGAAGTTTTCCATCAAGCCATGTCATAAAGGATGCGGGGTTAAGGACAGCCTTTGTCTCTTGATACAAAAATGATTTGTTGGCACTTCCGCCACCTTTGGCAATAAAGAGAAAGTTGTATTCATCGCTATGGTCGCTATCTGAATAAATCTCGACCTGGGCTGGCAAGTTATTACC
>JBIJAL010000117.1:0-2537 GCA_044345775.1 Candidatus Planktophila sp. | reverse complement strand
TTTTTTTACCGGAGCTTTTTTAGCGGCAACTTTCTTAGCCGGAGCCTTCTTTACAGGGGCTTTCTTCGCCGCGACTTTCTTTACTGGAGCTTTCTTTGCCACAACCTTCTTGGCAGGAGCCTTCTTCGCGGCAACTTTCTTAGCCGGAGCCTTCTTCGCCTTGTTTTTGAGCGCAGTAAATACAGCCACAATTGTCCTTTGTTTTTGTCGCGAACTCTAAAATTTTCTTTTTAGAACCGCGCGAAGTGATACCTATATTATACCGTGAATTGCCGCCGTCATCGCCTCAGATTCAACCAAAAAGCCGTCGTGGCCAAAATCTGACGAGATAATCACCAGCTTTTTTGCCTGGGGTACCAAATCTGCAATCTCAACCTGTAGCCGTGGGGGAAATAAACGATCGGTGTCGATGGAGACGACCAGTACGGGAATCGTGATTGCGCGTAAAGCCTCAACCACTCCTCCACGGTTTCGCCCTACATCGTGAGAATTCATCGCCTCTGTCAGGGCTATATATGTGTTGGCATCAAAGCGCTGGGCTAGCTTTGCAGCCTGGTGGTCAAGATAGGACTCAACGGCATATCGCCCTGTGTCATCTCCTTGGAGTTCACGTCCAAAGCGCACATCCATCTCAGATTCAGTTCGATATGTCAGGTGGGCGATTCGGCGGGCAATACCCATTCCATCAATCGGGCCACGGGGCTGCTCGTAGTAATCCCCGCCTGCAAAATGTGGGTCGCTCTTGATGGCGCGGATCTGAATGGATGCAGTTCCAATCTGATCTCCTGTGGCAACAGCGGAAGATCCAATCGTGCAGATCGCTTCGACGCGATCGGGGTGTGTGATCGCCCATTCGAGAGAGCGCATGCCACCCAGAGATGGACCTACCGCTAACTTATATTTTCTAATTCCGATCGCATCGGTAAATGCTATTTCGGCGGCGACCATATCTCTGATGGTCAGTGCTGGAAAACGAGAGCCGTATCGCTTTCCATCGGGTGCAATACTCGATGGTCCGGTACTCCCCTGACAGCCACCGATGACATTAGGACAGACGACGAAATATTTATCGGTATCAAAGGCAAGTCCTGGACCGACCATTGAAGGCCACCAAGCGGGAACATCTGACCAACCAGTCATGGCATGCTGAATCAGAATTGCGTTATCACCTGCTGCATTGAGAGTTCCCCACGTTTGATAAGCAATAGTGATATCAGGAAGAGTCTGACCATTTTCTAAGAGCAGAAAACCGATATCGATAAATTTACGATCACCTGGATCATAACTTTCAAGCCATGCACCAGTGACTTCTGGTGAGAGAACGTTCTTTGAAGATGGGGCACTCATAGGAATTCCTTCACGCACTTGCACAGATAGAGACTGTGCCTGGTCGTCACCCAGAAGCACCCCACCGCGGTGGAGGGTTGCCGTCTAGAAAGCCGGGGCTGTTAATTACCGTTCAGGGTAATCGTTCTAGAACTCGTGACCTGCCCATATCCTAACCCACGAAATGCAGTGACATCTAGTTGCCAAAAATCCCCGCGGTAACCTTTGGATGTAACTCACTGCGCATGCCAGCAAAGGATTGAGGTGGCCATCCCGCGCTAAAGACTCGCTGGAGCAAGGTGGCAAGTGAGTACGTGGGGCAATCATCAAATGCTCGTGCAAGGGCAGCTCGCGCCAGAGCGCTCTCCCCAGATTCATAGGCGATCGCTGCCGCCAAGGTTGCTACCGGGGCTATAAATCCACTGGGGGCAGATCGAAGCAGATGTAACCACATCGCTCTATATGCGGTGATGCTCTCTTCATCATGGCTACCCAGTGCAAAGTCACGGACTTGAATATCACTGAGGCGCCCGAGTACATGTGCGATCAAATCTTGATCGGTAGAGATTCCGTAAGCAATAAAGTCATTGGCTAAATCAATCACCGCCGTCGCACCGTCGCGTTGGCTCTGATTGAGTTCAGGTGATGCCAGATCAACAGCCGATTTACTCACGCGCTCACGCCATGGAGCCTCGCAGGCAAGAAGATTGGAACGCACTGATCCACCCAGGTCGGCATAGGTGGCAAAGGGCATGGGGTGTCCGGCAACGACGCTCTCTGCTGCAATTCGAGAGGAATCAATAGGTGGCACTGGGCGACCTTCGACCGGGCAACATGTGATGTCATGGCAGAGAAGAGATCGAAATAGACCATCTGCGATAAGAATAGATTCGTAAATTGCGATCCCTGCTCTTGAAAGTGCAGCAGTTGCTTGCGCGACTACCCGATCGCCATCGAAGGAATCTATAGGTTGATAGACGACGATGAGTACACCTTCTGCCCCATCAGTTAAACAGTGGTTGGACATGGCGTCAAAGAAAGCTTCATCTTCGTGCGCTGGATAATCAACTCTTATCGCCATTCCAACGCTGTCATCTTTTATCGAGACCAAGACTAATGAATCAATCGGGTGATAGCCGATGAGAAATGGAATAGCTGCAAGTAGGTCATGCGGAGTAGTAAGTGTTGTCATGAGGGCTCAATTCTTAAAG
>JBIJAL010000103.1:0-3434 GCA_044345775.1 Candidatus Planktophila sp. | reverse complement strand
TGTTGATCAATGAAGACTCGACTTGATGCAGAACTTGTTCGTCGTGAACTTGCTCGTTCGCGAGAGCAAGCGGCAGATCTCATTGAATCTCGATCTGTTCTTGTCAATGGAATTCCGGCGACCAAACCGGCAACTCAAGTAGATGCGCAAACTTCGATTGTCCTTGAAGGAAAACGAGATGATTTTGTCTCACGCGGAGGGCATAAATTATCTGGTGCTCTCGATGTTTTTACAGACGTTCTTATTGAAGGAAAAGTGTGTCTAGATGCGGGTGCGTCCACTGGTGGTTTTACCGATGTTCTTCTGCGAAGAGGGGCTCGGAAGGTCATTGCTGTTGATGTTGGATACGGGCAGCTTGCGTGGGAGTTACGTAGTAACGAGAAGGTTGTCATCTTAGATCGCACCAATATTCGCCATCTCACTGGTGAGATGGTCGGCGAGGATGTTGATATCGTCGTTGCAGATCTCTCCTTTATCTCACTCTCTCTCGTACTTCCCGCGCTAGCGGCGGTCTCAAAGACTTCTGCAGATTATTTACTTATGGTCAAGCCTCAATTTGAAGTTGGTCGTGAACGTTTGGGCGCTGGTGGAGTTGTTCGAGATCCTGCCCTTCGACGAAGTGCTGTTCTCGATGTTGCCCAATCCGCTTATGATGTCGGACTTGGCACAATGGGGATTGCGGCGAGTCCACTGCCTGGTCCCGCCGGAAATGTTGAATACTTTCTTTGGCTAAGGCGTGGCGCACCTGCCATCAATGAAGCAGATTTGGATATCGCAATCGAGAAGGGGCCCGCCTAATGACTTCTCGTAGCGCAATACTTGTCATCAATGCCACTCGTGAAGAGGCGGTGAAGGCTGCAACGTCTCTCACCTCAATTTTAAGTAATGCCGGATTCACTTGTTCGACAGCGTCTGATGTGTCCATAAGCGGACTCAATAAAGTTTTAGTTGAAGATTTGCCGGATGCTGAAATTGTCATTGTTTTAGGCGGAGATGGAACGATCTTGCGCGGTGCCGAAATTTCACGTCCCCGCAACATTCCACTTCTTGGTGTGAATCTGGGACATGTCGGATTCATGGCAGAGGTTGAGAGGTTATCTCTTGAAAGTGTGGCCAAGAGCGTCGTCGATAAGAGTTACACGACAGATCCGCGCATGCTTCTCTCGTACTCAGTAGAACGCGATGGTAATGAAATTGCTTCTGGTTGGGCTCTTAATGAGGTAACAATCGCACGCACAGAGAGCACGATGGTTGAGCTCATGGTTCAAGTCGATCGACGACCTCTTTCACGATGGGGATGTGACGGACTGATCGCAGCAACTCCCACCGGCTCTACCGCCTATGCATTTTCTGCAGGGGGTCCGATACTCTGGCCCAATCTTGATGCAGTGGTTCTTCTCCCGATCAGCGCACACGCACTCTTTGCTCGTCCAATGGTAATTTCACCGCAATCTGAAATTGTGGTTGAGATTGAATCTACCCATGCGGTTCTCTCTGCGGACGCTCTGCGTGAGAACGCCTTGCAGAAGGGTGATCGCGTTCGCATCATTGGGGATTCCACCGATGTTCTCCTTGCGCATGTTCAGCAAACTCTCTTCACTGATCGACTTGTCGCAAAATTTAAGTTACCCGTAGAGGGATGGCGCGGTGAGTGATCGCTCTTATCTAGAGGAAATCTCGATTCGTAATCTAGGAATTATTGATTCAAGTTCACTCGAACTCAGCAAGGGACTCAACGTTTTAACAGGTGAGACCGGCGCAGGAAAAACGATGATACTCACAGCGCTCTCACTTTTACTTGGATCAAAGTCGGATAGCGCACTCGTGAGGCATGGCTGTGAAAGACTTGTCGCTTCGGCAACTTTTTCGATTCCGGCCTCCCTCAAAAGCATCATTGAAGAGCGTGGAGGATTTGTTGAAGAAGGATCCCTCGTTCTCTCTCGCACAGTAAATAGTGATGGGAAGAGTAAAGCCGCCGCTTCTGGAACAACGGTGACTGCATCGGCGTTAGCAGAAATTACAGAGCCACTCATTGCAATCCATGGACAGTCCGCTAACACGCAGATCGTCAAGAGCAGTAAGCAGCGAGATCTCCTCGACCTATTCGCTGGCCCTTCGTTAAGCGAAAAGCTCAATCAGTATCTACTGATCTACTCGGATTACAATCAAGTGAAGGCGAAACTGAAATCACTTCTGGCTCATTCTTCAGAGCGAGATTCTCAAATCGCATCACTTGAAGCGCTGACCCGGCAATGGGCGGCCCTTAAGCCAGTGCGCGATGAGTTTGCAACCATTGAGGACGAGATCAGAAGGTTGGCCAGTGTTGAGGACCTCCGTATTGCTGCAGCGGGAGCTTTTGCAGCGCTGGGAGACGAGGATGCTGGCGCGCTCACAGTTCTTGGCACCGTGCGAAAGTTTCTTGAGGGAGCCAAAGGTAAGGATTCGGCTCTGGATGAGATCGCGTCCTCTGTTGCCGAAAGCTTCTTCCTTGCAGATGATTCACACGCAACGTTGGCTTCTTATCTTGCAAGATTAGAGGCTGACCCTAAGCGTTTAGATTTTCTCAATGAACGCAAAGCCTCGATAAGCGCCTTTGTAAAGAAATGGGGGAGTTCGGGGTCAATTGACGAAGAGCTGGCCGCTATTGCAATCCGAGTGAAGAATGCAAAAGAAACCATCGCTGATCTTTCAGGTGGTCAAGAGAGAATTACGGCGATGGAAGAAGAGCTGAAGGTGTTGAAGAAGAATCTTCTCTTAGGTGCGAAGGCGCTTAGCGCCGAGCGAGTACAGGCGGCGGAAAAACTTAGTACTTTAGTAACGAAAGAGATTTCTGCACTCTCCATGCCGCACACTTTTTTTCATGTAGATGTTCTATCAATTGATTTTGCCGGTCCGCTAAAGGAGAGCGATTTTAGCCCGACAGGATGTGATGAGATTTCAATGTCTATTCAAGGTCACCGTGATGCTCCAAAAGTCGCACTTGGTAAAGGCGCGTCAGGTGGAGAAATGTCTCGTATCATGCTCGCTCTAGAAGTTGTGATCGCTGCGTCAGCACCAGTAGGAACATATATTTTTGATGAAGTGGATGCTGGAGTTGGAGGAAAAGCGGCAATTGAAGTAGGCCGTCGCCTACATGCACTCTCACAACATGCCCAGGTCATTGTTGTTACACACCTCCCGCAAGTTGCGGCATGGGCAGATCGACATTTCGTCGTGACAAAAGATAGCGATGGGCAGATTGTGGCCTCTGGCGTCACCGAACTAGATGATCATGGCCGAGTGGGTGAGATCGCACGTATGCTGGCTGGGCTCGATCAATCTCTCAGTGCCCAAGAACACGCGAGCGAACTCTTAGCCTTGCGGAATCGATAGCCATTTACTGATAGGTTTGACTTCCATGGGCCAAGCGCATGTAACTAAGCATATTTTCGTCA
>JBIJAL010000102.1:0-3435 GCA_044345775.1 Candidatus Planktophila sp. | reverse complement strand
CTAATCTCTTGGCTGCATCAAGTAATGCAAGTGCAACAACGTGGTCGGGTACACGCAAGCCAACAGTGTCTTGTCCCCCGGTGACAAAATCTTTCGCCTCACTAGATCTTTGGCAGATAAGTGTCATAGGGCCTGGCCAGAATGTGCGCGCCAATGCGATTGCGTACTCGGAAATCTCATCGGCCCAGTATTCGATTCCATCCATTGAACCGATGTGCACGATTAGCGGGTGATCTGCCGGGCGACCTTTGGCGCGATAAATCTTTGCTACCGCTTCTGGATTTGATGCATCAGCGCCAAGGCCATAGACAGTCTCAGTAGGAAAGGCCACGAGATTGCCTGCTAATAGAGAGGTAGCGGCGTTACTCATCGCATCTGCGGTGCAGCGCGATACGAATTGGCCAGTGCTCATGTCCGCAATTATCCCTGCTTTTGCGAGAAGATAACCACATGGCTGAGGCGCGTAATAAGAAGGTAAAGGTCGTACAGATCATTGCCCGCATGAATGTGGGTGGACCCGCAGTCATTGTTGCTGACTTGATGCGCAGTATTGATTATTCAAAGGTCGAGCAGACTTTGATCACCGGGTATTGCGATGAGAATGAAGCCGATTATTTAGAGACTGTGGCAACAGATGTGAAGGCCACGCGTATTGCAGGTCTTGGGCGTTCGGTATCACTTGTGGCAGATGTGCGAGCATTCTTTGCCCTCGTTGGAATGTTGCGTGAACTACGTCCCGATATCGTGCATACACATACGGCCAAAGCTGGAGTGCTGGGTCGCCTGGCATCGATGTTGGCGGGGCGCAAAGTAATGCGCGTACATACCTTTCATGGCCACTTGCTGCATGGATATTTCACTGGCTGGAAAGTTCGTCTGGTTATCGCGATTGAAAAATTCTTGGCAAAGCGCACAGATGTCTTGTTGGCAGTTGGTAATCAAGTCAGAGATGATCTGTTGGTAGCTGGTATCGGAAAAACCGATCAGTACAAGGTCTTCTTTCCCGGGCTCAAAGATCCCAAGAAATTTGATAAAGCCAAGGTTCGTGCCACTTTCGAAATGGAAGATCGACTTACCTATATCGCCTTTGTCGGGCGGTTGACCCAAATAAAGAGACCTGACCGATTGCTCGATGTTGCAGCCGAGATTAAATCGCGTGGGCTTAATGCGAGAATCATTGTGGCTGGTGAAGGTGATCTCTTTGAGAAGTCGAAGGCCCGTGCCAGCGAGCAAGGGTTGCCGATCACCTTTCTTGGTTGGCGCAAAGATATCTCTGAGCTCTTTGCAGCAAGTGATATCGCAGTTCTCACTAGTGACAATGAAGGAATTCCACTAACTCTTATTCAGGCTGCCCAAGCCGGGTTACCGATTGTGGCCACTGAAGTGGGATCGATAGGTGACATTGTTATTCACGAAAGTAATGGATACCTCACAGATACCTCACCCGCTGCGCTTGCTGATGCACTTGAGAAATTGATCATCGATCCAGTCCTGCGCCAGATTATGGGTACGGCTGGGCGAGAACGCGCTGTGAGGTATTTCTCCTTGGAGAAAATGTGCGCAGATCACACAGATTTGTATCAGTTGCTCCACAGATAATCGTTATAAAGAAGTGCGATACTTAGGCCATGAAACTTACAAAGAAACTCATCGCAATTCCCGTAGTCGTCCTTGTCGCAGCAGCAGCCTTCGCTCTTCCGGCATCGGCGGCCACTCCAACTCGCTACATCACTGTTAACGCAGAGGGCGTCGTTCAGGTAACTCCTGATGCGGTTCGCCTGAATGCCACTGTCACTAATATCGCACCTACCAGTGCGGCGGCTCTCGCTCAGACATCGGCCGCGGCAGCCAAGGTGCGTGCAGCACTTAAAGCAAAAATGATTGCTACAAAGGATGTAAAGACGACAAGCATCTCTGTCTATCCTGAGTACAACTACACCCAAGATAAGGGTTCAGTGCAGATCGGATATCGCGCCAGTCAGAGCTTTGAAGTAATTATCCGCAATGCAACCAATGCGGGTGCCATCGTTGATGATGTCGTCGCCGCAGGTGGAGACGCTGTATCGATCCAAGGCGCAACACCATTCGTTCTCAATTCAGCAAAGGCAACAGCATCAGCTCGCGCAGAAGCTGTTGCTAACGCCAAAGCAAAGGCTTTGTCGTATGCCGAACTCCTTGATGTCAAGCTTGGCAAGGTTACATATCTTGTAGAAAATTCAAGCCCGATGATCTACCCATCATTTGTTGGTGTAGCGAAGGCTGCGGATTCAATGGCAACAGAGATTGATCTTGGGGAACAAGATGTCACTGTGTCCATCACCATTCGTTGGAGCTTGGGTTAATTTATGTCTGACGCTCGCAAGCTTGATGCGGCGCTCGATGGACTCGTTCATGACGGGTCTTTGAGCGCCGATCAAGCCGAGCTTGTTCGTTTACGTTTTGCAGGTACCGAAGCGCCATCTGATTCCCGCACCAGTGTCCTAGCTGAAATTGCCGGATATGTCGGCGGAGCATTTCTTGTTATTGCGATTGCAATTATTACTGCAAGTAAATGGGATGCCTTTTCCCAATGGCAACGGTCAGTGCTCTTCGGAGCCCTTGCAGTAATCCTCTTCGCGTTGGGGCTTTATGTCGGTTCATCTTCAGCGGTTAAATCTCGTCTATCGGGTGTGCTGTATGGGTTTTCTGCAGCGAGCACCACGGCAACAATTGCAATAATCCATCAGAAAAATGATGCACCGACGCTCGCCTTCTTAGGTGGAACTGCGATTGCACTCATTGGTTTTTACCTGGTGCAATCTTTTGTTGGTCACTTCACACTCTACGGTTTTATTTTTATATCAGGAATTATGGCGATCTCAGATTTATCGCCGCAGGGCAGTGAGACCGCGCTCTTTGTTGCAATTTATTTTCTTCTCCTTGGCTCTGGCTGGTTGGCGCTGACTTACTTCAAATACGTAGATGAATTTCTGGGCTATATCTTTGGTGGTGCAACACTTTTTATCTCAACACAAATTTTCTTTATTGACTCTGAGCGATTGATTTCATATCTACTGATGATTTATGTTGTGGCGCTGACAACCTGGCTCTATCTTCGAATTAATCGTTGGCCAATACTTCTCACAGCGGTACTCACAACAACTGTTGGTGTGGGTGAATTTGTTGCATCGACTTTAGGTGGCTCACTCGGTTCGGCTCTCGGCCTCTTTGCAGCCGGTGTCGCCCTCGTCACCAGTTCACTTTTAGCCCTGCGAAATAAGCGAGAAAAAGCAGTAGAAATAGCGGAGTAAAACTCGTTTTGGTTTTCAGTGTGAGTCACAGGTACGATAGGCCAGCCTTTAACGTCCCCATCGTCTAGGGGCCTAGGACATCGCCCTTTCACGGCGGTAACACGGGTTCGAATCCCGTTGGGGGCACGAAGAAGCAAGAGTTTGG
>JBIJAL010000101.1:0-3446 GCA_044345775.1 Candidatus Planktophila sp. | reverse complement strand
CCTATAGATACAGTTGTTGAAATTGCGGGCGCTATTCCTGTCCATACAGATGCCGTGCAGAGCTTTATGAAGGTTCCACTTAACTTTGCAGACCTTGGTCTCTTTGCAATGACGATCAGTGCACATAAAGTCGGTGGACCACTTGGCATTGGTGCACTCATATTACGGAAGGCATTTGAGATGCCTGCACTTTTGCACGGTGGGGGACAAGAGCGAGAAATTAGAAGTGGAACCCTCAATGCTCCGTCAATTGTCGCCTTTGCAGCAGCAGTCAGAGAAAATACCTATAGCGCAGAACACGTTGAATCTTTACGCAACACATTTGAAACCGGGATCAGCAAAGTCGCACCACTTGCTGAGGTAAATGGAACAGGCGCACAGCGCCTTCCTGGGATTTCAAATATTACTTTTCCGGGCACGCAAGCAGATTTCTTACTCTTGCTGATGGATGGTAAGAAAGTTTCCTGTTCAACTGGGGCAGCATGCACCGCAGGTGTACATCGTCCCAGCCACGTACTTATAGCGATGGGCCATGATGAAATCGGTGCAACTTCTTCTCTACGCTTCTCACTTGGGGCAAATACAACTGAAGAAGATATTGAATACACCTTGAGTGTGATCCCTGAGGTTATCGAGATGGCAAAGGCGGCGAACTCGTTATGAAGCTCATCGCAGCTATGTCAGGAGGCGTCGATTCAGCAGTTGCTGCCGCTCGCGCCGTAGAAGAAGGCCACGATGTAATTGGCGTGCACCTTGCATTATCGAGTAACCCAGAAAAGTATCGCTCAGGTGCACGAGGTTGCTGCACTATCGAAGATTCACATGATGCGCGGCGAGCAGCAGATGTCATAGGTATCCCGTTTTATATCTGGGACATGGCAGATGAATTTCATGCAGGAGTTGTTGAGAACTTTATGAGTGAATACAAAGCAGGACGCACGCCTAATCCCTGCCTGCGCTGTAATGAGAAAATTAAGTTCGCAGCGGTTTTAGATCGCGCAAAAGCGATGGGCTTTGATGGCGTTATCACCGGTCATTATGCGCGTACGCGAGATAGTGAAGGTGGAAAAACCCTCCATCGCGCAATTGATCCACTGAAAGATCAATCCTACGTCTTAGCTGTTCTTAATCGCGAACAAATCAGTGGAGCGCTCTTTCCACTGGGTGATACAGAAAAAGTTGATATTCGCCTTGAGGCAGAACGCCGCGGTCTTGCTGTTGCGCAGAAACCAGATAGCCACGATATTTGTTTTGTTCCATCAGGTGATAACGCGGGTTGGTTACGCGAACGGATGGGAAGTGAAGATGGACCGATTGTTGATCAAGATGGAAAAGAGATCGGAACACATAAGGGTGCTTACACATACACAATCGGACAGCGCAAAGGTCTTGGAATCACTGTTCCCACAGCAGATGGCTCTCCACGATTTGTATTAAAAATTGAACCAATCACCAACACTGTTGTAGTGGGTGCACGTGAAGAGCTAGCGGTGACATCAATGAAGGGTGAGCGCGCAATCTGGTGCGGTGCTGATCTGACTGCGGGTGATCATCGTGGATTTGTTCAGGTTCGCGCACACGGATCCGCCCTTGCCTGTACATATCGTTTTGATGGAACCCACCTTGTTGCAGAATTAGATCAGCCGCTTCTAGGACTCGCTACGGGCCAAGCAATGGTGATCTACGACGGTGACCGCGTAGTGGGCTCTGCCACAATCTGTGAGACCTTTGCATGAGCAACGCGGCCCGCCATCGCATTACCGAGTTAACACAAGAGATTCGGGATCACCAATTTAAATATTACGTTCTTGATGCTCCCACGATTACAGATGCCGAATTTGATCTATTGCTCAAAGAGCTGGCAAATCTTGAGGCGAAAAATCCAGAACTCTTAGAACCTGATTCGCCTTCCCTTGGTGTAGGAGGAGGTTTTTCAACGACCTTCGAACAGCATGATCACATTGAAAAGATGATGAGCCTTGATAACGTCTTTGATTTAGATGAATTAGGGCTCTGGTTTGATCGCGTGGAGAAAGAGATCACCGAATCTACATACTTATGTGAACTCAAAGTCGATGGCCTCGCCATTAACTTGCTTTACGAGAAAGGCGAACTTGTGCGGGCGCTTACTCGTGGAAATGGTGTGACAGGTGAAGATGTTACGTTGAATGTGAAGACAATAAAGAACCTGCCGCATAGTCTCAAAGGTTCAGATATTCCAGATCAGATTGAAGTACGCGGTGAGGTCTTCTTCCCGATCGCCGCTTTCAATGAACTCAATGAATCTCTCGAAGAGGCGGGCAAGCAACTCTTTGCTAATCCTCGTAACGCCGCCGCAGGATCACTACGCCAAAAAGATCCCCGAGTCAGCGCTTCGCGCCCCTTAAGTGTTGTCGTGCACGGAATCGGCGCACACGATGGTGGAAATTTTCAAAGTCAATCAGAGGCTTATGAATTCCTCAAAGGTCTGGGATTGCCAACGAGTAACCGTTTCCGCGTTGTTTCGACTCGTGATGATGTTGAAAAATTCGTCGCTCACTACAACGAGCACCGCCATGATGTAGAACATGAGATCGATGGAATCGTCATTAAAGTCGATGCGATTGCATCCCAGCGAACCTTGGGCTTTACTTCACGAGCACCCAAATGGGCGATTGCATACAAGTACCCACCCGAAGAAGTCACCACGAAGTTAATCGATATCAAAGTCAGCGTGGGCCGCACTGGACGTGTAACACCTTTTGCATTTATGGAGCCAGTCAAAGTCGCAGGCTCAACAGTTACACATGCGACCTTACATAACCAGGAAGAGATTGAACGCAAAGGTGTACTAATCGGGGATACTGTCATTATTCGCAAAGCAGGGGATGTGATTCCTGAAGTTTTAGGTGCAGTCATCGCCCAGCGCACAGGCAAAGAGAAGAAGTTTGTTATGCCGACACATTGTCCAGAATGTGGATCAGCGCTGAAAGCAATTACTGATGGAGATGTTGATATCCGTTGCCCGAATCAACAGCGTTGCCCTGCACAGTTACGTGAGCGGATTTACTACATAGGTTCACGCGCCGCGCTAGATATTGATGTCCTCGGCCTTGAGGCAGCGGTCGCTCTATTGGCAGATAAAGTCATAGACGATGAAGGCGATCTCTTTGATTTGACGGAAGAAAAGCTCACCGCTTCACCATTTTTTACAAAGAAAGATGGCACATCAGGAAAGAACGTTGAAAAATTATTAGCCGCTCTGGATGAAGCGAAAGAGCGGCCTTTATGGCGAACCATCGTCGCACTTTCTATTCGCCATGTCGGTCCAACAGCGGCACAGGCGCTGGCTACTCGACTTGGATCAATCGATGCAATCGCCACTGCCACAGTTGAGGAACTCAGTGATATCGATGGCGTCGGTGGAGTAATCGCCGAATCTATCGTTGAGTGGTTCGCAGTTGATT
>JBIJAL010000033.1:0-11570 GCA_044345775.1 Candidatus Planktophila sp. | reverse complement strand
CGAAGGTAAGCCAGAAGGTTTAGCACTTGATATGAATCAATCGCGCTCGATCGAGGGTTTTGAAACCAAGATCATTGGTGCAACGACAACTGCAGATGGTGCTGGATATGAAGCGACAGCGAATTCGGATGTAGTTGTCATTACCGCCGGCCTTCCACGCAAGCCAGGTATGAGTCGCATGGATTTAATCGGTGTCAATGCTGGCATTGTTCGCGGAGTTGCAGAAAATATCGCTAAGCATTCACCGAACGCGGTGATTATTGTCGTATCAAACCCGCTAGATGAGATGACAGCCCTTACACAGATTGCAACTAACTTTCCAAAGAATCGCGTGATGGGTCAGGCAGGAATGCTTGACACCGCACGCTTTACCAACTTTGTTGCCGAAAAACTCGCGGTCCCAGTATCTTCTGTGAAAACTCTGACACTTGGCTCACACGGTGACACTATGGTTCCAGTCCCAAGTCGATGCACCGTCGATGGAGTCGCACTCTCTGAAAAGTTAACGGCAGAAGAGATCGCAGACCTTGTTGATCGCACGCGCAACGGTGGAGCTGAAGTAGTCGCACTTCTTAAGACAGGCTCTGCCTATTACGCACCTTCTGCTGCAGCTGCTCGTATGGCCAAGGCTGTCATTGAAGATTCAGGTGCTGTGATGCCAGTCTGTGCATGGGTTGATGGCGAATATGGAATTACCGGTGTCTATCTCGGCGTTGAAGCATCCATTGGCCGCGAAGGTGTCAAGAAAGTTGTTGAGACAGCGCTGACAGATTCAGAGCTAGCCTCATTAAAGGAAGCAGCAGAAGCTGTTCGTACCAAGCAATCAGATGTTCAAACACTTTAAAATACATTTCAATCTCAGGCACTCTCAGTAAAGGATAAAGATGAGCAAGATTAAAGTTCAAGGCACCGTTGTAGAACTCGATGGTGATGAGATGACTCGCATCATGTGGCAGTTCATCAAAGATTCTTTGATTCTTCCCTACCTCGATGTCAATCTTGAGTATTACGACCTCGGTATGGAGCACCGCGACGCAACAGATGACCAGGTCACCATTGATGCCGCACACGCGATCCAAAAGCATGGAGTAGGTATTAAGTGCGCAACCATTACCCCCGATGAAGCTCGCGTTGAAGAATTTGGTCTGAAGAAGATGTGGAAGTCACCAAATGGCACTATCCGCAACATCCTCGGTGGGGTAATTTTCCGCGAACCAATTATTATCAGCAATGTTCCTCGACTTGTCCCACACTGGACTAAGCCGATCGTTATTGGCCGTCATGCATTTGGTGATCAGTACAAAGCAACTGATATCAAAGTTCCAGGTCCAGGAACACTCACGCTCTCATATGTCCCAGAAGGCGGGGGTGAGGCGATGAATCTTGAGGTATTTGATTTCAAATCATCCGGTGTCGCAATGGCTATGTATAACGTTGATGATTCGATCCGTGATTTTGCCCGCGCATCACTTAATTACGGATTGCTACGCAAGTTCCCGGTTTATCTTTCAACGAAGAACACCATTCTCAAAGCCTACGATGGAAGATTTAAAGATATCTTTCAAGAGATATTCGAAGCTGAATTTAAGAAAGATTTTGACGCTGCAGGAATCTGGTATGAGCACCGCCTGATCGATGACATGGTTGCCATGTCATTACGCATGGAGGGCGGATACGTCTGGGCATGTAAGAACTATGATGGCGATGTCCAATCAGATACCGTCGCACAGGGTTATGGATCACTCGGATTAATGACATCTGTACTCATGACACCAGACGGAAAGATCTGTGAATCAGAGGCAGCACACGGAACTGTTACTCGCCACTACCGCGATCATCAAGCAGGTAAGGCGACATCGACCAATCCAATCGCATCAATCTTTGCTTGGACCCAAGGATTGGCTCATCGCGCAAAGCTTGATAACAACCCTGAGCTGGCCAAGTTTGCCAAGACTCTTGAGAGCGTATGTATTGAAACTGTCGAGCAAGGCAAGATGACCAAGGATTTATCGCTCTTGATCTCACCGACTGCTCCATGGCAGACAACGCAAGAGTTCTTGAATTCCATCGATGAGAACCTTAAGAAGGCGATGGCGTAAGTAAAAAAAAGAAGTAAATAAAAATGCCCGCCGAATATCGGCGGGCATTTTTATTGAGAGTTTGTTACTTGATTAGAGACGCTCTCCAGTTGTTGAACTGAAGAGATGTACTGCACTCTGTTGAGCCGAAACAGTAATTGTCTGACCGGCACGTGGAGGGTTCTTTGGATCCCAACGAACGATTACCTGTGCAGCTTCATCAGTTGCATTTGCAAACTGCACTGAAGGATCTGCAGGCTTTCCGTAGACAAATGCATCAGAGCCGAGCTCTTCCACCACTTCTACAAGAACGTTAAAGCCAGAAGATGCCGGAGCAAATCCCTCTGGACGCACACCTACAGTGACAGATGATCCAGCAGATGCTGGAACATCAATGTTGAGCTCTCCAAGCTTTGCCTTACCGCCCACTACTGGAGCTGTAAGCAAGTTCATTGCTGGTGAACCGATAAATCCAGCAACGAATGCGTTCGCTGGATTGTCGTAGAGATTACGTGGGGTATCAACCTGCTGTAGCAAACCATCCTTAAGAACTGCAACGCGATCACCCATGGTCATAGCTTCAACCTGGTCGTGAGTGACATAAACGGTGGTGATTCCAAGACGACGCTGAAGAGCAGCGATCTGTGTACGAGTTGCTACACGCAACTTCGCATCAAGGTTTGAGAGAGGTTCATCCATAAGAAATACCTGAGGTTCGCGAACAATCGCGCGACCCATAGCAACGCGCTGACGCTGTCCACCTGAAAGCGCCTTTGGCTTGCGATCTAGGTATGGTTCAAGATCAAGTAACTTTGCAGCTTCACGGACGCGCTTATCGCGCTCTTCCTTTGGCTTTCCGGCAATCTTGAGCGCAAAGCCCATGTTCTCAGCCACAGTCATATGTGGGTAGAGAGCGTAGGACTGGAAGACCATTGCGATATCGCGATCTTTAGGTGCAACGTTAGTTACATCTTTATCGCCGATGAGAATACGACCTGCATCGATCTCTTCAAGTCCGGCCAACATACGAAGTGATGTTGACTTTCCGCAGCCTGATGGCCCAACGAGGACAAGAAATTCTCCATCGTTAACAACGAGGTTGAGCTTGTCTACAGCTGGTGCGGTGGTGCCTGGATAGATACGTGATGCGGCTTCAAATGTGACAGATGCCATGGGGCAACTCCTTCTCCGGGCAGGTACGTGCCCGACGGTCCGAGGATGAAGGTGCCTGCCGGTTGGCAGGCAGATGAAGGCTACGACAAGGCGAGGCGAAATGGAAGAGAACTCGGTAGACTTTGACCTATCATGGAGAGCCACTCGTTTAGCTCACTTTTGGGTGATTTGGGAATAGTCGCCCTTCTGGTCGCCCTTGCAGCCCTCTTCGTATCGGCGGAAATTGCCCTTATCTCACTTCGTGAGAGCCAGATCAAACAACTGGCGAGCAAAGGCCGGCGCGGGGCAAAGGTCGCAGCGCTGGCATCTAATCCCAACCGGTTGCTCGGCGCTGTTCAAATCGGTGTAACCCTGAGTGGATTCTTATCGGCAGCACTTGGCGCTGAACGTCTTGGTCGCTATGTCATTCCTTGGCTTGTAGATGTGGGTCTCACAACTAGTACGGCGGAAATCCTTTCTCTGGTCGGTATCACACTAATCATCGCTTATTTTTCTCTTGTCTTCGGTGAGTTAGTTCCGAAGCGACTTGCACTCTCTCGCACTGAACCGATCGCGCTCGCGCTGGCTGGACTTATTGATCTGACGGCGAAGTTTTTTAGACCAGTTATTTGGTTACTTTCACACTCAACAAATTTTGTTGTGCGTATTTTTGGTATTGATCCGCACGAACAACGGACTGCAATGTCTGAAGAAGAGTTACTCGATCTTGTTGCAGGTCATGCAGCTCTTACTGATGAAGAGCGCGATATTGTGGAAGAGGTATTTAACGCTTCTGAGCGACAGATTCATGAAGTAATGGTCCCGCGCACTGAAGTTGATTTCATTGATGCCTCCCTTACGGTAGGCAAAGCGATCAATTTGGCAGTCGATAAGGCGCACTCACGTTATCCAGTAGTTCAGGGTTCAACAGATGAAGTTATTGGATTTATCCATGTGCGTGACCTGCTTGATACATCTCTGGTGAGTGCTGGAGGAAAGATTCAAGAACTCGTTCGAAACGTTATGTTTCTTCCAGGTACAAAGGGCGTACTTCCTGCTCTGACAGAGATGCGCAATCAGCGCCAACATCTTGCGATCGTTCTTGATGAGTATGGCGGTACCGATGGCATAGTCACCCTCGAAGACTTAGTGGAATGTCTTATTGGCGATATTCGCGATGAATACGATGGCGATGATGATGAAGTAACTCTTGAACAACGTACGGGTGATTTTGAAGTCGATGGGTTAGTCTCGATTGAAGATCTTCTGGATGAATCAGGAATAGAGATTCCAGAGGGACCATATGAGACAACGAGCGGCTTTGTAATGCACTTCTTGGGTCGCATTCCAGTGGTGGGGGATGTAGTCAATATCAATGGAATTCGGATCTCTGTGCTGACTATGGAGGGCAAGCGCGCAGGGCGGTTATTGATCTCGCGAAACTCCTAATTCATGCAAGAATTACAGACATGAGTCAGAAGAGGGTTCTCTCGGGCATACAGCCAACCAGTGACTCTTTCCACCTGGGAAATTATCTTGGTGCGGTAAAGCAGTGGGTGGAGTTACAAGATTCTCATGACACTTACTACTGCATCGTAGATTTGCACGCGCTCACGGTTGAAACCGATCCAGCGCTTTTACGTCAACGCACCCTTGCATCAGCTGCCCAACTTCTAGCCCTTGGCATTTCACCAGAAAAATCGACTCTCTTTATCCAATCTCAAGTTCCGCAACACAATCAACTTGGTTGGATTATGGAATGCCTGGCAGGTTTTGGTGAAGCAAGTCGCATGACGCAATTCAAAGATAAGTCTGCAAAAGTTGGTTCGGATTCTGCTCGAGTGGGGCTATTTACTTATCCAATGCTGCAAGCTGCCGACATACTTCTTTATCAGGCAGACCTAGTACCCGTGGGTGAAGATCAGCGTCAACATATTGAACTCACTCGTGATCTTGCTGGTCGTTTTAATGCTCGTTATGGCGAAACTTTTACTCTTCCCGAAGCCTACATTCTCAAGGCAGGAGCAAAGATTAACGATATTCAAGAGCCATCCTCAAAGATGAGTAAATCATCAGGTTCTGTTGCTGGAGTCATTGAGATTATGGATTCTCCTGATGCGAACCTCAAGAAAATTAAATCTGCTGTAACTGATGCTGGTCGAGAAGTTAAGTTTGATCAGATCGAAAAGCCTGGCATTAGTAATCTATTGACGATCCATAGCGCTTTAAGCGGAACCAGTATTTCTCAACTCGAAAGTGATTTTGAAGGAAAGGGTTACGGTGACTTTAAGTCAGCGGTTGCAGATGTAGTTGTCGAGCATCTCAGACCAATACGTGAGCGCGCACAAGAGCTTCTGCTTGATGAAAAACATCTCATGAGTATTCTGCATCAGGGTAGTGAGAAAGCGCGCTCAGTCGCGAGTGCAACTTTAAATGCAACCTATCAAGGGTTAGGAGTGGTTCAATAATGAAGAAAATTCTTCTCTCCACCTTGCTAATCGCAGCATCGTTAAGTCCTGCGTCAATTCCCTCTTCACATGCACAGTCACCCTTGATTTGCCTGGCCTACGATGTCGGTGGACCGGGCGATAGCTCCTTTAATGATGCGGCCCAATCGGGTTTAAGAGTCGCAGCTTCGGAACTTGAATTCACCCTTGAAACCACCGTGACATCAGGAGAGCAAAAAGATCGCAGAGACCGACTTTCGGCTTTGGCTAGGAAAGATTGCTCAATTGTGATCGCTGTTGGCTCTGCCTATGCTCCAATCTTAAAGGAGCTCTCCCAAGAGTTTCCCGAACAACAGTTTGCAATTCTCAATGATGCAACCGTTGACGCTCTCAATGTAACCTCAATTGCCTTTGCAAATGTACAAGGTGCTTATCTTGCAGGTTTTTCAGCCGCGCTTGCTAGCAAGAGCGGCAAGGTCGCGATGATCGGTAACCCTGCAGAGAAAACACTTTTCGATAAAGGATTTCTCCCCGGTGCTAAGGCGGCAAGGAAGTCAATCACCGCTACTCACAGATCAGTCTCGGGGTCTGCGACATCAACGACATCAGCTCTGCTTCGATCTGGCCATGATGTCATTTATTTATCAACAACAGGTTCAGCAACGGATGTCTTCTCGGTAATCGAAGCGTCTAATCGTGGCGGAAAGACGCGATCTCAAGCAGGGCTTATCACTCAAGAGCCAGATCAATTTTTAACAGTCGATGCTGCCTCAAAGAAATTTCTGCTTGCAACAGTAGTAAAGAGAGTAGATCTCGCTTTGATAGATCTGATTTCCGTAACGCTTGCAGGGAATGCTCTCTATGACGAGGTAGATCCTGTTCTCGGTGTCTATGGCTACCGATATGGAATTTCAGATAAAAGTATTGAGATTACTTTGCGCTCACCTGTTCTTATTGCCGCACGCGCGAAGATCAATGCGGCAAGCGTGACAGCTTCAAAATTAGGGGCTTAGAAAATCTCGTAGAGGTTGACGCAGTGAAGCTAATTCTGCTTCAGCCTTGATTTTGTCAGAGGTAATTACTTCGATATAACATTTAAGTTTTGCTTCAGTTCCTGATGGTCGAATAATGATACGAACACCACCAGAGAGCCAAATCCGTAAACCATCTGTTGGTGGAAGACCATCACGAGGTACCGCTAGGTCATCAATACTCTCTACGGTACGACTTGCTATCTCGTGCGGGGGAGAAGTACGTAATTCTGCAAGTAGAGTCGTTATTGCTCCCGTATCTGCAACTCGTATAGAGATTTGCTCGGTGGCATGGAAACCATGGCGATCCCACACTTCATCAAGTAAGTCATTGAGATCTTTACCCTGCTTAGCCAAGGTGGTGGCTATCTGAGCGAGAAATATTGCCGCCGAGATACCATCTTTATCATTTACCGTCGCTGAATCTACTGCATAACCAATGGCTTCTTCATATCCAAATGCAAGATTTTCAATTTTTGCTAGCCACTTAAAGCCGGTGAGAACTTCCTGGAAGTTCACCCCATAGTGAGCACTTATCTTTCTCAGAATAGATGACGAGACAATTGAGTTACCAAATGTTCCAGTTGGAGCGCTTCTAGCAATCCATTCTCCAAAAATTACTCCAAGCTCATCACCTCGGAGCATTCGCCATTGACCACTTCGATCTTTGATTGCTGCAGCGCAGCGATCGGCATCGGGATCATTTGCAATCACTAAATCGGCATCATGGGCCTTGGCTGTAGCAAGAGCAAGATCAATTGCGCCAGGTTCTTCGGGGTTAGGAAAAGCAACGGTAGGAAAGTCTGGGTCGGGCTCGGATTGTTCTTTGACAAGAATAAGATTTGGAAAACCTGCCCTTTTAAAGACTTCGCAGAGAGTCTGTGTTCCGACTCCATGCATCGCTGTGTAGACAATTTTCAGCGAACCAGGATGTGGTCCAAGAGTTGCTGTGCGCGAGATGTATTGATCAATGATCTCTTCGGCGACAATTTCCCAGACGCTACCTCGCGGTTGCTCTGAGAGTGAAGTCACTGCACTGATTTCATCAGAAATGAATCCGTCGGTTGGATTAATAATTTGAGAGCATGCGTAGGTAATTCCATCAGCCGTGGGGCCGACATAAACCTTATATCCATTATCAGCGGGCGGATTATGACTTGCAGTAACCATAATTCCGATATCAGCACTGAGTGCCTTTGTTGCAAATGCAAGAACTGGAGTGGGAAGAGCTCTCGGTAGGATAAAAACTTGACATCCTGCGCCGCTAAAAATCTCAGCACTCTCCATTGCGTATTCAAGCGATCCATGGCGGGCATCGCGACCAATCACTACGCGAGTGAGGTCACGCTTTTTCATATACTGCGCAATTCCTGCAGCAGTACGGCCAACTACGGCGCGATTCATACACGATGGCCCTGGCCCATTAGGGCCACGAAGGCCTGCTGTACCAAATTGCAGAAATCCATTGAAGTAAAGCCGAAGTGATTTCTCGTCACCAGCATCGAGAAGAGTCTTTAGCGCTGCTGCTGTTACTGGATCTGGATCGTCAGCGATCCAGTTCACTACCTCACTTTTTAGCGCGTTATTCATGGACACGAGTGGCTCGACTAAATTATCTGTGGAATCGCTTTTTTCAAGAGCTCACCCATTGAGCTAGCGGCCGCCTTTCCGGCAGCGATTACCTCTTCGTGACTTAACTTCTCGCCAGTAACACCTGCTGCTGCATTTGTTACGAGAGAAATTCCTAATACCTCAGCACCGAGTGCATGTGCAGCGATTGCTTCTGGAACGGTCGACATCCCCACAAGATCGGCACCGATAGTTCTCATCATATGAATTTCAGCTGGGGTTTCATATGTTGGGCCGCGCCAATGAACATAGACGCCTTCTTGTAACGTTGAATCTGCAGACTTCATAATTGAACGAATGCGCTTGCTATATAGATCAGTGAGATCGACAAATGTTGCACCGACCAACGGCGATTGCGCAGTAAGAGAGATGTGATCGCGAATAAGAACTGGTTGCCCAACCTGATACTGCGGATTTATTCCACCGCAAGCATTGGTCAAAATCACAACCTTGCAACCAGCCTTCACCGCTGTGCGAACGCCATGAACTACCGGTTCCATCCCCTTTCCTTCATATAAGTGTGTGCGACCTAGGAATACAAGTGCGTGGATGATGCGCTCACCGTCGTTGATGGCATATGAACGCACTTTCCCTGAGTGGCCCTCAACTGCTGGCGGCAGAAATCCTGTGATCTCTTCGGCGCTACATTCATATGCTGGAGTGCCGAGTGCATCAACTGCACCAACCCATCCAGAGCCCATCACCAGCGCAATATCGTGAGCCTTTACTCCTGTGCGTGTTGCAATTTCCGCCGCTGCACGTGTGGCGGCTTCCAGAGGATCTGTGTAGAGCAATTCAGATGTGGTCATGCCCGAACTATGTCATAGATCAATGATGTCGCACAGAGTTCTAGCACTTGCCACAGTCTCTCCGATAGCAACTGTCATATTGGTGACCACACCACTCTTATGGGCGTTAAGTGGCTGCTCCATCTTCATCGCCTCTAAGACAATGATTAAATCACCTTCTTGAACAACGGCACCATTTTCAACAGCTACCTTTACAACAGTTCCCTGCATAGGGCTGGTTAGCGCCGTTCCTGCAGCAGCGCCAGCCGTAGATTGTTTTGCTCTCCGTCGTTTAACCACAGGAGCAGGGGCATGAACTCTAATTTCAAATCTCTTTCCATTTACCTCAGTAACGAGTGATTGCGCTGCAGCTTGAGTCTGTATGTCGCGTGCGGGAGAAGAATACGCTGCGATCTGATTATCAAATTCATTTTCAATGTAGCTCGTATAAATCTTAAAGTCGTGAGTAAATGCAGGATCTTCCACAATTGCGCGATGAAAAGGGAGCGCCGTCGGAAGCCCTTCAATAGCGAATTCGGCAAGCGCTCGACGTGCTCGTTCAATTGCCTGTGTTCTGGTCGCGCCTGTAACAATTAACTTGGCAAGGAGAGAATCGAAGTTACCGCCGATCTCATCACCGCCCTGAAACCCTGCATCAACGCGTACTCCAGGACCAGAAGGCGTGGACCATGTTGTTATTTGACCTGGTGAAGGAAGAAAAGAACGACCTGGATCTTCACCGTTAATGCGAAACTCAATGCTATGTCCACGAATGATTGGATCTTCAAAGCCGAGCGGCTCACCCATAGCGATTCTGAATTGTTCGCGAACAAGATCGATTCCAGTGACTTCTTCTGAGACAGGATGTTCAACCTGCAGGCGGGTATTTACCTCAAGAAATGAGATTGTGCCATCTTGCCCGATGAGGAATTCACACGTCCCTGCACCAATGTATCCAGCCTCTTTCATTATCGCCTTACTTGAGCGATACAACTCATCTACCTGAGTTTGCGTCAAAAATGGAGCAGGTGCTTCTTCAACAAGCTTTTGGTGGCGGCGCTGGAGCGAACAGTCACGCGTGCTGATGACAACTGCGCTCCCAAATTGATCGACAAGAACTTGAGTTTCAACATGTCGTGGTTTTTCAAGATAACGCTCGACAAAACATTCACCGCGCCCAAAACCTGAAATCGCCTCACGCACTGCAGAGGCGAAAAGTTCTGGAATCTCATCAATTGTGTGCGCTACCTTCAGACCTCGTCCGCCTCCACCAAAGGCTGCCTTGATTGCAACTGGAAGTCCGTGCTCTTTGGCGAAGGCGACAACCTCTTCATGGCCTGAGAGGGGATCTTTTGTTCCGGCAACAAGGGGTGCCCCTGCTGCGGCTGCAATACGTCGAGCAGAAACCTTGTCACCCAATGCACTGATGGCAGATGGCGGTGGCCCAATCCAGATGAGACCCGCATCAATAACTGCTTGCGCGAATTCTGCATTCTCTGAGAGAAAACCGTAGCCAGGATGGACTGCATCAGATTCAGAGGTAATGGCTAGCGCAATAATCTTCTTGATATTGAGATAAGTATCTTTAGCACTAACACCACTGAGTGAGTACGCAAAATCTGCTGATTGCGCGTGCAAGGAAGTTCGATCTTCCTCTGAATAAATCGCCACACTTTCAATTCCGTGATCTTTGCAAGCCCGAATCACTCGGATTGCAATCTCACCACGGTTTGCGATTAATACCCGTTTCATAACATCTCTTTCACTTGTGGCCAGCTGTATCCAAGTTGTGTCATGGCACTTCGCAGAAATGGCATCGAGATTCCCACAACATTTGTGTAGTCACCTTCAATACTTGGAATAAATGGCGAACCAAATCCATCGAGAGTGAAACCACCCGCAACATGAAGAGGTTCACCTGAATCTACATAATCATTAATTTCTTCCTCAGACATCGTGGAGAAGGTCACCTTAGTTGTCACACGGTCAGCAATTTCAATTCCTTTTTCAGTATCAATAATGCAATGGCCGGTATGGAGTAGCCCGCTTCGCCCACTCATTGCCCTCGCTCGCTCATACGCAATTTCAGGAGTGCCTGGCTTACCAAAAGAAACCCCATCTACATCAAATGTTGAATCGCAGCCGATAATAATCGCAGGATAATCAATCATCTCTCTTACCGTGTGAGCCTTTGAAATTGCCAAGGCAATGACCATATCTTTCGGTGACATCGCATTAAAGAAATCTGTCTCTTCATCAACGTTACTCACAATTATTGTTGGCTTAAGGCCAGCATCTACAAGGAGTCTCTTTCGAGAAGTCGATTGTGAGGCAAGAACAATTCTGGGCATCTAATCAAACCTTCTTGCGCCATAAGTAATCTGATGTGGCAATGGTTGACGCAGTTGCGGCAAGCCAAAGACACTGCGCTTAACAACTGCCTTA
>JBIJAL010000100.1:0-3525 GCA_044345775.1 Candidatus Planktophila sp. | reverse complement strand
CTCGTGACCAAAAAGCAAGGGTTGTGCATGCTGCATATGCGTGAAGCCGACTGCGGGCGCATCAGAGTATTCCTCGGCTTTGGCTACTAGTGCTTGCTGTAATTGAATGATCTTTTCGGCTGTTGCGAGCATTGCATCCATTGCATAGAGACGAAGATCTGTAGCCACCTGATCATTACGGGAACGACCAGCACGAAGTGATCCACCAATATCGCCCAACTTCTCTGTCAGGCCTCTTTCCAATGCAGAGTGAACATCCTCATCCGATTCGTTATACCGAAAAGCACCTGTTGCGACTTCATCGATTAACTCGAGAAGCGCAGCACGAATCTTTCCAGCCACCTCAGGGATCAATAATCCTGAAGACTCCAGCACTGCCAGATGTGCCAACGAGGAACGGAGGTCATATGGTGCCAAGCGCCAGTCAAAGTGCACGCTACGTGAAAGTGCAAACACTGCATCTGCTGGTTCCTCTGAAAATCTTCCGCCCCACAGTGACATTGCTCTACCTTCTCTTCTTTGGTCTAGTTTTCCCAGCAAATGCGAGTAGTTCGCGAGCTAGGGCGCTACCGCCAGTGGCGCTCTTAGAGACAACAAGGACAGTGTCATCGCCTGCAATAGTTCCGATAATCTCTTTGATACCTGAATGATCAAGGGAGCTTGCCAATAGTTGGGCTCCTCCTGGTGGCGTTCGAACTACCGCAAGGTTTCCGCTGGAATCTACGCTTAAGATCAATTCCTGCGGCAATGGCATAGATCGTGCAAGAGAAGAATCACTATCTTCGGTGATCGAGTAAACCATCTCGCCCTTATGATTTCGAATACGAACTGCGCCGATCTCTTCGATATCTCTACTAGCAGTTGCCTGAGTAACGCGATAGCCAGCCTTTTTGAGGGCTTGTACTAGATCTTCTTGGCTATGGATTTGTCCAGAATGTATCGCTGCAATTGCTGCAGAGCGACGCGCTGATACTGTGTTAATCGGTTGAATTTTAGCCATCACGTGCCTCCTTCAGAACTTTCTTGAACGTTGCAACGAATTTCTCAATCTGAGATGTCGTGACAATGAGTGGTGGAGCGATACGAATAGTCGTTTCATTGGCTGCGTTAACGATCACGCCCGCATCTAGCATCGCCATAGCAAAATTCTTCGCGATAGGAGAAGACAATTCAATTCCTAAAAGAAGGCCTCTCCCTCGAATTTCGGAGACTCCTGGCGTGCCTGAAAGACACTTCTTAATCTTCTTCTCGAAAACTTGTGCAGATTTCATCAATTTCTTGCTTTCGATGATGTCGAGCACTGCGTTAGCTGCAGCGCATGCGATCGGATTTCCCCCAAAAGTTGTACCGTGATCGCCAGGCTGCAGCAATTGCGCCGCTCTGCCGTAAGCGATCGTGGCTCCTAGTGGCAATCCCCCACCAAGACCTTTAGCTAAAGTAACTACATCAGGTTGAACGTTCTCATGTTCAAAACCAAACCATTGACCAGTTCTACCAATTCCAGTTTGCACGCAATCAAAGACCAATAGCGCTCCGACACGATCGCAGATGACTCGCAGTCCTGCCAAATATCCATCTTCCGGAGTAATCACTCCGGCTTCGCCCATAATTGGCTCAACAATAACCATCGCTGTCTTCTTTGATACAGCACGCGACATCGCAGATAGATCCCCGTAAGGCACGTGAGAAATCCCTTTGAGCAAGGGTGTGAATGGCTCACGCTTTGATGGTTGGCCGGTCATGGAAAGAGCACCCATCGTGCGACCATGAAAAGATCCCTGCGTTGCAACGATGCGAGATCTTCCAGTGCGACGGGAGATTTTCAGAGCTGCCTCATTTGCTTCTGCGCCGGAGTTACAGAAGAAGACACGAGCATTGGAATCCCCTGTCATTTTCTGCAATCGAGACGCCAGAAGAAGACCTTGTGGATGTGCGAAGAAGTTGCTGACATGAGCCAGAGTGGACACTTGCTTGGTTACTGCCTTGATTACGGCAGGATGAGCATGACCAAGAACATTTGTCGCGATACCCGCCAGAAAATCGAGGTAAGTCTTGCCCTGTTCATCTGTGAGGACGCAACCTTTTCCACTAACAAAAGTGCGTGAAGGTGTTCCATAGTTCGTCAACATGACATCGTCCCACGCAATTGCTGTGCTCTTCTTCATCATGCGCTGACCAAAGTTCCACCACTATTTTCCAACGCTAAGGCAAACGCCTCAGGATCTTTACCGTCGATGACCCTGACAGCGCGTGCCCCGTTATCAATCGCTTCAATGCATGCGGCGACTTTCGGTGACATTCCATCTTCAAATGAATCCTTCATTGAAAAGAGTTCGTCACGAGTAATTGAAGAGATAAGTGATCCACGATCCGGCCAATTGCGATAAATACCTGGTACATCTGTCATCACTATAAGTGCCATTGCATCGAGTGCGCCCGCAATCGCAGCCGCTACCAGATCTCCATTGACATTAAGCGCTCCAGTGCCCTCACAATTTGAAGCGACGGGAGAGATCACCGGAACTCTTCCTTGATCGAGTAACGATTGAATCTGGACTGCATCGACTGCAGTGATTCGACCTACAAATCCAAGATCAACAGGGGTTCCATCTACTAATTGAGTAAGAGTCTCTGCTGTGATGACTTCACGGCCGGAGAGAGACACAGCAGGAATAAAATGAGCGATCAACGAAGATGTGACTGCAGGACCAACTTTCCTAACAAGAACATCTTCGGCTACTTCAAGGGTGGCTGCATCTGTATAGCGAAAACCACCTATGAATCGCGGTGTTATCCCTCGAGCTGTGAGTTCGGCGTTGACCTGGGGTGCACCACCGTGAACAACCGCCACAAACAAATCCTTTGCAAGTGCTTGGCCGAGAGCTCTCGCGAAGAGCCCTGAGTCATCAGACATGGCATGTCCCCCATATTTGACTACGAGAATGTTGCTCATATTCCAATACCTTGCGCGCTCAAGCCGAGTGAACTATCTAGCCCACAGATAATGTTTGCGTTCTGCACTGCCTGCCCAGCAGCTCCTTTGCCTAAATTATCAATTGCAATGCTGACTATCGCCCGCTTGGTATGACCATCCACTGCAACTTGAAGATGTGCAGAATTGCTTCCATAGACCGAATGAGTGGCAGGCATTTCACCTTCGGGAAGAATTGAGATAAAGGCTTGATCTGCGTAATAACGTGAAAAGTGAGTACGTAGTTCATCGGTTGAGATGAATTGATCGAGCTTTACAGTGATAGTTGCAAGAATCCCACGAACCATTGGCGCAAGCATTGGAGTAAAGGAGATTCGCACCTCTTTGCCTGTAGCTTGCGAAACACATTGTTCAATCTCCGGAGTGTGCTGGTGCACACCCCCGAATTTGTAGGAGGACATTGATCCCATGATCGCGCTTGCGAGAAGGTTACTTTTAGCAGAACGGCCAGCACCAGATGTTCCAGATGCGGCAACCAAGACAACATCGTTCAGATCTGCAAATTGGGCAAGCGGTGTTAGGGCTAGCGCTGC
>JBIJAL010000032.1:0-11755 GCA_044345775.1 Candidatus Planktophila sp. | reverse complement strand
CAAATCATTAATTACGTCATCTTCGAGCCACGTGGCGCTTCTAGGTTGCGATGGAATAGTGCGCTCAAAATTTGAGGGGAGGAACCATTTCTCTTTGGTATCAGGAACGACCTCATTTAAATCACCAATGACTAGCTTTCCTTTCGTACCTGAGTCAGCAGCCAAGCCTGCAGGTAAAGCTGAGGCATCTAAGCGCCCGATTACAAGTTTGCGGATCTCTGACCAAAGTATTGGTTCAGATTTCCTCAGAACATTGTTTGGCCAATGAGCAAGAATTTCTTTGATCTTTTTTCTCCGGCGGGCGATTTCATTGATCATCACATCAGCATCTTGATCCAAATTTGTCCGCTTAAAATCTACATTGCCCTTCACGACTTTGCGTCCGCGCAATCCGAAAATTAGCTTGGAGATAAATCGTGCCAATCCATTCCAAATACCAGCAAAAATCCACAGCGGTAGAACTTTAAATAACGACCAGGTAGTTTTGAAGAAGTACTTCACCGCACCAAAGTTTCCGATTTCTTCAGGCGCTGGAGGTGGAGTGAGCGTTACTCGGGAATAACCCAACCGATTCTTTGAGAAACCAATGCTCAGGTCAACCATTTTGTTGATCTCTTCGGAAACTCGTACGGTTTCATACGCCTCTAGAAAGTTGTTGGGGTAAGAACGCAAAGGGTCAATTCTTGACTTCCCTGCATTTGCTGCCCTACTGAGCGCCTCAGCAGCGACACGAGTAGAAAGACCCTCACTCAAAACTCCACGCACAAATGAACGCATAAGCCGGACCTGTCCTTGTACTGGCGAGAGGTCTTGGAAGTGATGAGAAGTTTCCAGAATTCCCTTCTCCTGGCCGGCCCAAATACCTCCAACGACTGCGGTATTTGAGAGGATAAATCTGTGCCACACATCTTTATCTGAACTTGTTACATCTCGAGTTGATTTATCAAATCGAGATGGAGTGCTTCGATCTTCCGGGGCAACTACAAGGTTGATATTCCAGCTTGGCTCTAATAGATGTAGCGAAGAAGCACCTGTGCGACTTGTAGGTGCGAACACCAAATTCACCCGGATCAAAGTTGTATGGGGTCGATCCGCCCGATTAGCTTTAATTTCCAATGGTCGTGCACTTTCTAGCGCATCCTTTACGAGATCCACGATTTTATCCTGAAAAGTATCGTGCTCTCCGCTTTCATCAACTGTGCGAATCGCAATCAATCGTACCTTGTCAAAATCCTCACGACTCAAATAGTCCAAGAGATCGATGTCACGCCGGCCGTTTCGTCCGATTACACAGGTGGTGATTCTAGGAACAGCGTCATCTGAAATTTTTTCCTCGCTGCTGTAGACCCAGAATGCTGGCTTAAGCATCCAGCATTCAGTCCATTCTTGAACTATGTCAAGAATACGAAGGCCATCTTCACCACCAGGCAATAAGACTATGGAGGCTGAACCTTCGTGCCACAACGTTGAGGAAGACATCAGACAACAATCCCCGCATCATCGATCATCGCATCAACGTGATTGATCAAGGTTGTAAAGGCCATATCTGTCAATGGGCGGATTTCAGTTGTCCGAGTGATGTCCCAAGGATCCTTACGTTCATCAGCAATACAGATGTTTGTAAGAAACTCTTGTGATTTCTGCAGAGTCGTGAGAATTGCATTCTTTCGCTCATCAAATGTTCCTGAGGCAGTACCTGCAATTGCCGCAACAGGGACAGGTGCGCCAACGGAAGTTTCTCCGCGTCGAATCCAGTTTTCTAGGACGTCTTGGAATTCCTCACCGAGCCGCATCATCTCCCAATATGGTTCTAACGGAGCCAGAGTGCTGACCTGATCACACTGCGCCATTGCTAGACCAAGTGATTCCAATATGGCGGGCAATAGATCTGGATTTGAAACAATGCTTTCGCTCTTCAGTCCAAGCAGTGGATGTGGGAAATCAACATTCTTTCGCTGTTCACGATCAAAGATCGAGATTTTTGGCCCACGGGAAGCATCTGCGGTGGCCGTACGAAGATTCATTAGCTGAGATATAAACCAGCCCCTGACTAGTTTATTTATCTGCTCAGGTGCCATTGGAATTGCTTCATTAAGTGGGCGTGAGCGGCGATTGGTCCAAAAACCTTGGCGCAGCTGAATCGAGTTATTATTTCTGCTCCATGATTCAATCACTGGTGCCATGAGTGAGGTAAATACCATCGGATTCATTGCAGATGTCAACGTTGAGAAGATATCGATCTGCTGAATACCCCCAACAGCCTTAAATGACTTAGGTGACTGGGCAGGATCCCACAGGTTTGCTGCTTGAATCTCGTGAACTGTGATGTCATAGAGGTCCTTGAGATTTCCTTGGTCTTTAAATGGAATTGTGCTCATGTGGACATACCGATCACCCTTGGCAAGAACATTGCTATGCACCTGACCAATAAGCGCCTTGTTGAGTGAACAAAGAGGAGCGCTCAACTTGAGAGCAGATGAAAAGGCGGCCTTATACGCATTTGTTCGAGAATTTGCGATCGTTGGATCAGGATGAGATAAGTATTCCTGCAAGTCTTGCACCAAGAATTTCCCTAGCGCAGTGACCGGATCGCTGAGCCAATCGCGGTTGCGCTCAATGTATTCATCGGCATCTGTGATAATTGCAAATTGAGCTTTCTGGGCCCCTTCTGGGTGTCGCCTTGTGTTTGTATTCTGTGGAACCCATGTCGCACGGCGTTGAATGAGGCTCGCTTCTTCGCTATCTCCGCGCGAATCTAACTTGGTACCTAAGGTAATGCGCTCAATGAATCTATTCTCCCAATTTGTTCGGGCATCATCATCAAGACTTTGTTGAATCAGTGTCTGCAAGGTTTTTGGAAAGTCGGCGACGTCAATTAATAGACGTTCAACCACACTAGGGTTAAATCGATCCGGAATCACGCCTGTTGAAATATTGGCATAGCTCGGGAATGGATTCTGCTCACCGCGGCGGTTCTGTGCCGCTGTTGCAGAGATAAGAAGCTCTGATACAGAGTTTCTTAAGGAGTTCTCAAGGGGAGCCAAAAATGCTGAATCAAGATCTGCCATCAATTCGGCTGCAAGGTTGCGACGGATCGCATTAGTAATAAAGCTGGCCGCCTTCACAAGTATTGGCCCAACCACACTACTCATCGCCTGAGTTTGAACTGCTGACATGCCTTGTGGCATACCATCAGCAATTTTCGAGGCAATCTGATCAAGCTTTCTGATTTCACTTGATGCTTCGAGTGGAAGTTCTTGTGTAGCGACGAATTTAACTTCCTCGCGTAATTTTTCAACCAATCGAGATGCAACATTAAGACCTTGGCGTGCAGAGACAAGGGAAACAGTAGCGAGAACTCGATCCTGGATATCAACAGTCCAATTTTGTGCCACCTTGTAAATCTCTGACTGCTCTTCAGTTTCATATGCCTTACGTTGGAGATTAAAGAAGTTGCCAACGTTTGAGATCCACTGGTTGGCAGGCAATCCTGCAGGGGGAACCCCAGTGGAAACTTTGCTAATGATCCCCGAAGCAAATGCTCTCGCTCGATCTTCTAATCCAATTGGTGCAAGAGCATCGATCACTTCGTTAACGTCTCCGCGCTCGTTCAAACCAGAGTCAGTAAGGAATTGACTCCAAGAACGGTCAACTGCATCTTCAATAATTTGTTGAGGAGTCTGTGGATTCATTGGATTTGGTGGCACGAATTGTGGCCACAATAGTCGTTCAATGCTCCAGCGAGCGGCCCCTTCGGCGATGTATTCGGAGAATCGGTCAAGACCAAGACTTACTCGCCCGACGCCAATTGAACCTAATGGTTGTGAGTGAAAGACATTTTGAGAACTCTTCAACATTGATTCATCGTTACAAATAATCGGGTTAGCAGAGTTCACGAATACGTTTACGATTGCATATTCAACCATCCATGTCTGCACTTCTTCGTCTGCAACCAACGTCGCAAGCGATTCACCTGCCGCGCGATAAACAGAATCCTGATCGCCGAAAGAAACCTGACCATTTGAAGCACCAATTAGATATGTATTGCGCGGACCGAAGCCTGATGTTCCTCGACCGTTCAATCCAGAATTATTAAACAGTGCGGTACTGCCTGCACCTGGACCCTCTGCCCACATACCAGCAAGAGTTTCATTCATGGCACCCAACGCGTTTGCAGGAATTGAATCGCGCAGCCCTTGTGGGATGTTATTAAATACATCTGGACCAAAGAGAAGGACTTGTGTTCGCTTTTCAAAATCAGCACTTAATGACTTCAAAGCCTCGACGACATCAAGGTATATACCGGCACCAGATCCGCCAGCGACTGAACTAATCACTAAAGCCATGGGAAGTGGGGATTGTCCTTCAGCTTTGCCGTACATCTTCATTGAAACTTCACGCAGATCTTCAAGGACGCCCGGTGCAGATAATCTGCTATATGAACGAGTGATTGCCTGCTGGAGCTGTGATAACTGAGAAGCTACGACTGCTCTACCTAAAGTTCGATATTGTCCAGCGCCCTTTTGAATTGGTACAGCTGTGTTTTCTGGCAACCATCCACCGAGAGCAAGGTTCTGCTCACTTCTTGGCATCCGTTGAATGAGTTGATTGCGAAGACCTGCATAGTCAACAGCCTGGGGCACAAGACCGAGGAACTGATTCGCTGGCAACAGTGGGGCTGTGAAATTTCCACCACCCTGAGTCGAGATGGTATCAATTTCTAAGAACTGCCAGGCCTCTGGGAATTCACCTTTCCAGCCCTTCGCGCGAAGTCGACGAAGCAAAGTTTGGCGCATGGCACGAATAGTTTTTCCGCCAGAGCCTCCTACACCGATGATGAGAAATGGTGAGAGCATCTTTATGTACCTTTCCTATCCACTGGTTTTTACCAGTCGTCTTTCGTCGAACCAGAACTTCCGGAACTTCCGGACGTTCCCCAATCGTCTCCCCCAGAATTGGTCGAGTTACCCCAACCGTCATCTGAAATCTTTGTACCCGTCGTTGATGTTTGCGTCGTGGATGAACCAGTTGATCCCCAACCGTCGTCTGTTGGTGGTGGAGTGCCAATAACAGTATTTCCACCACCTACTTCTGGAACAGGCAAATCTTCAATCTTGAGTAAATTGTTTAACCAGCCTGTCTCTGTCGACAGCTTCATATTCAGCGCTGAAACCTGTGTCACCGGATCGGCAGAGTTAAAGTTGAGTAAACCAGTGATGCTTCCTTCAATCGGGAAGTCTGGTGATTCACCTGTTTGGTTCATTGATTTGAGTGAATTAAGTGCGTCCTCTGAAAGAGTGAGGTGCATAGCAAATGCAGGATTGAGTGACGCTGTTGTTTCATTGCGCGCTAGGCCGTGCTTATTTGTCGACCAAATATCTGAAGAAACCACTAAAGATCCGGGTACTGTCGCCAGGATGGCTCGCGGAGCTGCAAATGGATTGAGAGGAGCGTTTCCTCGGAGCGATTCTGAACCAATTTGAATCTGTTTCTCTTTCGATTCTGTGTGCAAATATCCTTCAAAGTCAGATTCTGTAAAAATCTCAGAACTGGATGCCTTCTCTGCACGGCGAATAGAGACAAATCCTCCTGAGGCGGTGAGAACAATTGGTGTCGTTGCCTTGCTTAGTGGCGAAACAGATACGCGAGCACTGCGAATTTGGAGAAATTTCAAAACAGCAAGAGGCAGAGCTAGACCCAAAAGCATACAAAGTGCGAAAATGATCCAGAAGCGAAGATCATTGATCTTAATCTTTGATTCAAATGTGACTGGAACCTGACCCGCAATGTCATCTAAGCCATCACTCTTAAATGTCACAGGGATAAATCCTGAGACAGTCCCATCTGCGGCGTCAGAGTTTCTAATGCTAAGAGTTTGCTCAAGTGATTCACCTGCAGCTACTTGAATACAGCCAATATCTTTAAGGTCTTTTCCACCAATGGATGCTTGATATCCATTAACACGATTCGGATTTGGGTCTGTTCGTACCTCTAAATCACTAAAGCAAATCTCACCATTGCTACGTGAGGGGCCTTTTAAAGTAATGAGCGCTGTCGCTTCGCCACTTTTCCCATCTAGTGGGGTGACGAAATCAGAAACCTTAATCGGATTTGGATTTACTTCAGGGTAAAGGCCTGGAGGAAGGGGTTGGACCTGTTGGATGGCAGAGAAAGTGAACTCGTAGCCTGACTGAGTAGCGACATCCAAAGTCACGATCACATTGGCTAACCCTTGCGCATTGGTTTGTCCAGCAGGGTTAAACGATCCCTTAAATTTACCAGCATCATCCAAAGAAAGTGCT
Organism: Candidatus Planktophila sp.; assembly: GCA_044345775.1. Taxonomy (GTDB): domain Bacteria; phylum Actinomycetota; class Actinomycetes; order Nanopelagicales; family Nanopelagicaceae; genus Planktophila. Next base: position 5,453 of record JBIJAL010000032.1, on the reverse strand, counting down.
CTGTAAGCAACTGCACTATTTGATGCAGGTACTAGACCGTACTTTAGATTTGTTGATTTGAAATCTGCAAAGTTAACTTTCAGGCCATTACGTGTAATTACACCATTGAAGGCACAATTTTCGCCCACATAACAAGGATCATTTTTGATCTCGATTGCTAGATCTAAATATCCACAAAAAACACTTCTGTCATAATCTCGGCTTATAAACTTCCACGTGCCTGTCGATAGCGAAGACCCCTCTTTGATATTTCCAACAACACTGATTGCAGCATCATTTTCGCCGAAATAGGTTGCAGTCACATCGCTGATTGAGGAACCTTGAGATGTCGCGATCGTCTGCCCAGTACTATTTTTTAGCGTAAACCCATCTTTGAGCGCGCTTGCTCGAAAACGTGAAAATCCCGGGTCAATATTTATATTACTTCCTTGTGGTTCAATCACTCGACCGCTTGAGGTGACGCACTCAAATTCGGTGGGTGGCCAGATAATATCTATTGGATCACCTACGACTGTGACAACACCTTTAGCTCCAAATGGAGAGCCGCACTTAATCTCTCGCGGGGAGTTGCCGTTGAAATAAGCAGTATCAACCGTCCCTGAATACTCAACAATCGGCCTGAAGTAAGTCATGCCTTGTGATTCGTTCTCTACATATGCTTGAGTTTTATCATACTTTCCAGGATTCTTAATTACATCTTCATTCCGCAGAAGTATTCCTTGAATGTTAATTCCAGCGCTACGGAAGCGATCGATGATTGCTACTCCACCGGTAGAGGCCCCTGTTTTCGGATTAACTCCACAGATTTCTTGGTAGGCCTTATCGGTTGCTTCAGTAGTTGGGCGTGAACCCATACTCGGTGCAACATTGAGGGCTCCATCTGTAAACCACAATAACAAATCACAGGAATTAGAGGTGATCTGAGGCTCCATATAGTTGTATGCACCATCTAAAGCACGGGCGTAATCGGTTGTCTGCCCGCTAGTTAAGCCTGGAATCGTTGAGTCGATCCAACTCTTATCTCCGTTGACAGATTTCTCAGTGAGCGGAGACCATTCTTTTCCGCGAAGAACCTTGAAATCATCTGCAAAGGATGAGAAGGCTCGGTTAACGGTGAAGTATGGTCGCGATTTCACAATGCTCACAAACATATCGAGCGATGCTTTCAGACCCTCCACCCGTAAATTCTTTTTATCATTCCAGCCCAGGCTGCCCGATTCATCGATGAGGAAGAGAACATTGAGCACATCTTTCTGACCACCGCTATTGATACATGTCGCTATCTGCTCAACAGCCTCACGTCCCCACGGTGAAATGTCTGGGTATGGAGCTGAGGAAGCGTGAGGGATTCCACTAATGAAGAGGCTTACGACGAAGAGAAGAACTGTTGCTAGGGAAAAAGTCTTTTTCATCGCTCAGATCTCCGAGAAATTCTTTGCGATAACAACAATTACAGGCACTGCGATAATGAAACCAATGATCGCAAGCGCTCGACTAAGCTTAAGAATTTTTGCACCGCCGGCCAAGTCATAATAAATGTTAGAGCTGGCAGATGTGTGTCGGGTTTGTGAAATTGCCATCATGAGGATTGGGGTAAATGGCGTGAGAAGATACGCGAGATAGATAAGTGGGGAATTTTGAAGAGCGCCAATGAAATAAATTACTAGACTCAGTAAGCAAGCAGCTCCACCGGCGAGTACGGGTATCCACGAAGGGCGAGATTCGGACTGCATGAAGGTCTCACTCCTATTCATGATGACTGGACTCTTGCCTCTCGGACAAACTCACGCTTACACTTGCGCCAATCTGCAGGGCGACAGTGTCGCGCACCTGCGTGATGTGTATCAAGGCTCATTACCTCGATATACCCAAATGAATGGTCATATATTTCAGATGACCATTTGAGGATGGAGCAAAATTATGAGTTATCACGAGCCAAGTAAAAAGATGCGAACAACTCTTGCCAGACCCTGGATCTTGCCCTTCATTATTGTTTCAGGTCTGGCTGCCGCTTGGGCTGCACCCTGGACTTTCGGGGAAGGCACTTCTGCGACTTATATTTTTCGAACACTTGTTCCACTCATAATTCAAGCTGTGATTAGTAGCTTATGCGCCGTACTCGCATTCTTGGGAAAGCAAGCCTGGCTTCCGCTTCTCATCGCCACTATCGCAGTTTCCGTCATTAATGCATTGAGTTTCTCTTTTGGCTTGTTCGGAGTCCAATTTGGTACAGCGCAGGCCGTTGTACTTTTCCTAGTTGCGTTAGCTCTCATCCCTACAGTTATCTGGGGGCGTAAAGTTGTTGATTATTCAGTCACTTCAGATATGCCTACTTTTAACACAGATCCAAATAACGATAACTGGTGATCAGAGATCAGCGTTTCTTGTCAGTGGGTGTTACCTTGAACACAAGGGATCAAGCGCAATAAGCGATTGAGTGTAACGGTTGCAATAACTGGTGCATGGATGGCATCTCGCGCTGTTCGCCATTACTTTGAAGAGCAGAACGAAGAAACGCTCGATCAGGCATCCGATAGCTTCTTTAACTGGCTTGGTGATTTTTTCGGTTAATTCATTTCAGAGTAGTGGGTGCATCTGTCTAGATCTGGCTAAGCACCTTCGCAACACTCGCCCACACTTGTGGTGTTCCTGAATCTGGAAGATAGCCGCCGGCTCCACCCATAAGGATTGGGGTTGAGTGGAAAGTTTCGCGTAGAAGTTGCGCGGCGCTTTTGTATCCCGCAATAGAGTATTCAAGATGTGTGAGCGGATCTGCCTTAAGTCCATCAGCACCACATGTGACAAAGAGAAGATCTGGTTGAAAGTGGCGGGCGATCGGTAGGAATTTATTGATACCTGCAAGCAATGCGGTATCTCCAAGCCCAGTGACATCTCGTTTCAGAGGGTAATTGAATACATTATTTTCGGGCTCGCTCTCATCGCCTGTGCCGGGAAAGATTCCTGATTCATGGATCGAGAAGCTAAGCACCTGTGGGTTGGCTCGTGTGAGATTTTCGACTCCATCGCCGTGGTGGGCATCGATATCAATGATCGCAACTTTGAGATTGAAATCTTTGGTTGCGATGTCGGCAGCGATTGCAAAATCATTAAAGACACAGAAGCCCGATGAATAATCGCGTTGGGCATGATGTTTAGCACCAGGTAAGTGAATTGCGAGTTCTGCACTTTTCTCCAGAAGCGCTTCGAGGGCAACGAGAGTTCCGCCGGCAAAGAGTGTTGCGGTGTGTGCCAAGTCTGCACGATTGCCATCCCATTCATCAGAGATATGTTGCTCGCAGATCTCGTTGATGTACTTATCGCCATGGACTCGGCTGAGCTCTTCTTTTGTTGCAAGACGTGGCTCGAGAACGCGCGGTTTGCCGGTTATTGCGGTGAAGCCATTGGAGAAGCGACGACCTTGAGTGGGATGAGCTTCTGAGAAGACCCAGTTGGCGTACTCGTCAGAGTGAACAATGGTGACTTTTCGCTTCATCGGGTTCAAGCGGTGACTCCTTTCGGGCAGCGTTCAGAGGCATGAGGGCAGTGAGATTCAACGGCCATCACATGCTTAGACGCATGACAGGTCAGAAAAGATGCATACTTTTATAAGAACTTTCCTTCCCCCTTGAGTTGCGGGCAGGGGGTGAGGCTAGCGCAACTGCGTGCTTGAGCTAGCGCCCAATGAACTTTTGAGTGAGATTGATTCTATGTTCAGCGCTCATATAAGCCGCGATCTCATCGTACGCATCCGATTTTGAGGTGTTGAACGACTTTTCAATCGCTTTATCCCAACCAATACTTCCCGCCTCTTTATAGAGAGCCAGGAGACCTGAAGTTCCTAATTTGATGTTGAGATACTCAGTTGCAAGTAGACCATATGAGTAAATACCTTCCATCTGGACTTTCTCACAACCCCAGGTGCTCGATCCTTGAATGATCGAGTTCATATCAGTGGAAGTGAGCCACGCTTTCCAATCTGCCTGAGTCAACTGCGTCTTCATCACATTGCCGCGGTTGTCGGTTAGTGGTTGATAACGACGCTTAAGAAAAGCTTCGACATCCCCTTGGCTCGAAATCAAAATACCAAAGTATTCAGCTCCACCCTCTTCCGCCCAGCATGGAAGTAAGGATTTGTAGCGAGTGGTCTGTGCATACTGAACGTTATGGAAGAACTCATGCGGAACTCGTGGGAGGAAACTTCCCTCTTTGAGAGTCGCTGGATCTGACATGAAGTAAAAGTCAGTGGCCTTCGTGGCTAGCTGGGTCGTGTGCGCATCCCACGTTCGAGTTTTATCTGTGCGGAAACTTCTTGTGCAACCAGAATCCTGCATTTCCAAATAACTATTTCGCCATCTACAAACAAACTCAATATCATCAAGCGTTCCAACAATTACTTGAAGCACGCTTTCATGTTTTGTATATGCGCTCCAAAAATCGATACTCTCTCTGTACTGACGTTGAATCTCCCCTGAAATTTGGGGATTGACGTTATCTGAAATACGCCAGATAGTTTCAAGCGCGGGAAACTGTGAAGTTTTCTGAGGGAATGCTTGGTCAAATCCCTCAAGCGCTCTTGAACCGGTTGAAATCCATTTTTGTGCAAGTGTGAGAACTGGTGGCGGTGTAGGTGTGGGTGTTGGTGAAGGCGTTGGCGTTGGTTGTGGAGTCGGAGAGGGTGATGGCTGCGAGGAGCTATTGGAGACAACCTTGACACCCTTGCCCCACACTTTTTTCTTTCCTTTTACTGTGCAGGTGTATTTAAATCCCTTAGATACCGAAAAAGTGCCAACTTTCTTACATGAATCACCCGTCTTGACCGCAGCAAAGGTCGAGTTGAGCGACAACGACAAAAGCAATGCCGATACCACCAGCGTCGCGCCTAGCTTCTTCATAACTCAACGGTAGACCTAATTTCCAAAAAAGGAAGGAAAGGTTGGCCAGCAATTAGTCGCTAGGCAGCATCACCGTATTTATTTGGCCCTTGTGTGCCCGCCGTGGCAAAAAGTGCGATGTTATAGAACGGGACGAGGTAGAACCAACCCGATTTGTTAACATCATGCAATCTGCGGACTGCAACACTCAGATACGGAATTATGATCGGGGCAATAAAGAGATAAGAGATGAACTGATTTCCCATAGATGACCCAATAACTGCGCCTACTATATAAATGATGAAGTAGAAAAGAGCAAAGTACCAAAATTCACTTCTAGACGCTCTGCCAGTAAAGGTTGCATACTTTTTGAAACATGCTGAAATTGCATTTCCCATGTGATCCTAGAGTGATCGATTAGGAAAATCGTAGTGGCCAATCGTTACTCAACCGAAAATCGGTGAATCAACTCCTGGTCATACTTGGTCAATCATTTACTTGGCTTTAAGGTGCTCTGCAGCGTCGGCAAAGCCTTCAGCTTCAAGCTTTGCGATGATGTCCTCTTTTACAGCCTTAACAACT
>JBIJAL010000031.1:0-11787 GCA_044345775.1 Candidatus Planktophila sp. | reverse complement strand
CTTCCATCTACACCATCACAGATCAGAGAGAGGATTAAGAAAGCAAGGGCAATTACTGTTGTTGGATAGAAGAGAGCAGCAGCCGCGAAGAGAATTCCAGCAAGGGTAAGAAGATTAGGAGTAATGCGTAAGAAATGAAGTACTCGCGCTAGCGCAAAAGAGATAGTGAGCCAACCTTTGACGATACCTGAAACTTGCGCACCTAGGTGAAGGTTTGACCAGGTAGAAAAAAACTCTTCCCGCTTCATCTGCTAGCGCCGTTCTTGTAATGAAGTAAATATCTCACTTGTGGCTGTCGAACTGTTCATCGTATAAAAATGTATTCCAGGAACCCCTGCATCAATAAGTTCGTTACAGAGATCAAGCGCAATTTCAACACCGAGTTTGCGAACATCATCAGGATTATCTTCAACCGCGGCAAATCGAGAGGCTATTGAATCAGGGATTGGAGTCCCACCTAGTTCTGCCATTTTTGTAAGCAGCTTTACATTAGTGACAGGAAGTACTCCCGCAATGATCGGGAGATCACAGCCACGTGATTCTAGTGTGTCGACTAATCGTTTCCACTTAGCTACATCAAAGAAGAATTGCGTTGTGGCAAATGATGCACCAAGTGATTGTTTGCGGATCAGAACATCAATATCTTTATTGAAATCACCACCAGAATTTGGATGACCGTCAGGAAATGCTGCAACACCAATTGTAAAATCGTTTTGTTCACGCGCTAAAGTGATCAATTCATCGGCGTGTGTAAGTCCACCCTCAACTGCTGTCCATGGTGCACGTGGACCACCGACAGGATCCCCACGAAGTGCCAGGATACTTTTAATACCGGCATCTCTATAGCGATCTAAAATCTCAATAAGTTCAGCACGGGTTGAACCAACGCAGGTGAGGTGAGCGACAGTTGGAATCTTGGTACGCGCTGTGATTTCAGAGGTGATACGAATTGTTCGATCACGTGTGCCACCCCCTGCGCCATATGTAACAGCTACAAAGTCAGGGGCGTGATTTGCCAAAGTTTCTAGCGCCTGCCAGAGTCGATCTTCGCCAGCGAGATCTTTCGGAGGAAAAAACTCAAAAGAGTACATAGTCTTTTCAGGTCTCATCCTCACCGCGTCAGGGTACCGTTGCCCCCGTGAATAGTCAGGTTATGGATGAACTTGTATCGATACGCGAGCAAGTTCAAGCAGCCCTTGCTTTGTATCTCGCCGAAGCACGGGTACATCTGACAACCATCGGCTCGCAGTTAGCCCCTGTCTGTGATGGGCTTGAAGAATTCATTCTGGATGGTGGAAAACGATTACGACCTCTCTTTGCATACGCTGGCCATAGAGCCGCTGGCAAAGAAGTAGGGCCAAACGAGATCAAGGCCTTTGCAAGTTTAGAATTTTTGCAGGCCTGCGCCCTTATTCATGATGATCTTATGGATGCTTCCGACACTCGCCGTGGAAAACCTGCGATTCATCGACGCTTTGAAAACCTTCATCAAGAGCACGCACTTGCTGGGTTATCAGAACAATTTGGTACCGCTGCTGCAATCTTGTTAGGCGATCTTGCACTCGTGCAATCAGACCACATGCTTCATACATCTGGAATTTCATCGACACAGTTGCTCGCCGCGCTAGATATTCATGATGAGATGAGAATTGAGTTAATGGCCGGGCAGTATTTGGATGTTCGTGAGGCTGGTGAGAAGAGTTTTAGTGTGGAGAGATCTCTGCGCATTGCACGATTTAAATCTGGAAAGTACAGTATTGAACGTCCACTTCACCTAGGTGCTGCGATCGCTCTTGGTAGGCCGAGCAAAGATAATCCGCTTAACTGGAAGCTTTCTGAGTACGGACTCCCCCTTGGTGAGGCTTTTCAACTACGCGATGATCTCTTGGGGATTTTTGGTGATCCAGCTATCACTGGAAAGCCCGCTGGAGATGACCTCCGCGAAGGAAAGCGCACCGTCCTTTTAGCAATGGCAATGGAGCGCACCACAGATGCAGGGCGTACCGAGCTGCTTTCCTATCTTGGGCGGCCAGATCTTTCTCATGAGATCATTGAAGTACTTCGGGGCATCATTATTGATAGTGGCGCTGTGGAAAGTGTTGAAGGATTGATTGAGAAATTAACCTACGACGCTCTTCAGGCATCACAGTCTCATGAGATAGCTCCAGATTCACACGATTTATTATCAGCACTTGCCGCTAGTGCAACTGCGCGAAAGAGCTAGGAGCGATCATGGTTGCACGCATTAAAGGCCCGACAGATCACGTTGTCGTTGTTGGCGCGGGTCTTGCAGGCTTAAGTGCAGCCTTACGCCTTGCTGGCGCTGGGCGTAAAGTGACAGTTCTCGAACGTGAGAGTGTTCCTGGTGGTCGCAACGGTCTCCTCAAAAAAGATGGCTATTCATTTGATACCGGCCCATCTGTTCTCACAATGCCATCACTGATTCAAGATGCATTTTCTTGTGTGGGTGAAGATATGAAAGATTGGCTAGAACTCACCCCAGTAAAACCGCTCTATCGCGCTTTTTATCATGATGGAAGCGTAATTAATGTTCATGCAAACACTGCAGAGATGGAAGAAGAGATTAGGCGAACAGTCAGCGCTGAAGAAGCGCTCGGGTATCGCCGTTATGTCGATTTTGTCACCAAGCTTTATAAGTATGAGATGAACGACTTTATTGATCGAAATATTGATTCACCCTTTAACTTGCTCACACCGAATCTTGCTCGACTTATTGCACTAGGCGGATTTAGGAAACTCTCTCCAAAGGTCAATCAATTCTTGAAGGACCCTCGTTTGCAGAAGGTCTACTCATTCCAAGCCATGTATGCCGGCGTTAGTCCACAACAAGCACTTGCCATCTATGCAGTCATTGCCTACATGGATTCAGTCAACGGAGTCTTCTTCCCCAAAGGTGGAATGCACGCAGTCCCCCGCGCTCTCGCTGCAGCGGCTGAAAAACATGGAGTAACCTTTAAGTACAACACGGAGGTCACCGGCGTTGAAGTTGTTAATTCACGTGCTCGCGCCGTTACAACGGCCAACGGTGAGCGCTATGAATGCGACGCTCTAGTGATGAATCCAGATTTACCTGTTGTCTGGCGCGATCTTCTGGGAAAGACTCCGCTGAACATCAAGCGTCTTAAATATTCACCCTCCTGTGTGACCTTGCTTGTAGGGTCTTCGAAGAAATATGAGCACGCCGCACATCACAACATTCACTTTGGTGAGTCTTGGGATGGAGTCTTTGACGAGTTAATCAACAAGAAGATCCTGATGACTGATCCTTCGGTGTTAGTCACGATTCCAAGCAAAGACGATCCCGCCCTTGCCCCTGCCGGAAAAGAGTCGTATTACATTCTCTATCCGACACCAAACCTTGATGCTGATATTGATTGGAAGAAGCAGGCTGGTCCATATCGTGATCAGATGATTAAAACTCTTGAAGATCGAGGCTATACCGATTTTAGCGCTGGTATTGAAACAGAAGTAATGACAACACCACTTGATTGGCAGGCCCAAGGAATGGAACGTGGAGCGCCATTTGCAAGTGCGCACACATTTTTCCAAACTGGTCCATTTAGGCCACGCAATATCGCTGCCGGCTTTGAGAATATCGTCTTTGCTGGTTCTGGAACACAGCCAGGAGTTGGAGTACCGATGGTTCTGATCTCAGGTCGCCTTGCCGCAGAACGAATTGTTGGACCTGTTAAGTAATGAATGAGTTGGATGCTGCAGGCATCTCTGATCCTGCCCTGCGTGCATCATATAGCGAGTGTAAACGGCTTAATTCTCTCCATGGGAAAACTTATTACTTAGCAACTCTGCTATTACCGAAAGAAAAGCGACCATTTGTTCATGCACTTTATGGGTTTGCGCGATATGCCGATGAGATTGTCGATGATCTTTCATCAACACTTACACCACAAGAGAAAGCAGAGGTATTGCGAACCTGGAGCTCTGGTGTTCTCTCTGACCTCTCGGCAGGAAAAAGCAATGATGCGGTGGGAGCAGCACTTGTAGATACCGTCTCTCGATTTAAAATCCCCCACCAACATTTTGTAGATTTCCTTCACTCTATGGAGATGGATTTAACGGTCGGTACCTACGCAACATATAAAGATTTATGTGAATACGTCTACGGATCTGCAGCGGTGATTGGACTTCAAATGGTTCCTATTCTTGGCCCCCTTTCTGATGGCGCTTACGCACCGGCGGAAAAACTTGGAGTCGCCTTCCAATTGGCGAACTTCATTCGAGATGTTGGAGAAGATCTCGATAGAGGGCGCATCTACCTACCTCTTGATGAGCTTGCCGCCGATGGTGTTGATGAAGAGATGCTCTATGCCAGGAAGTTAACCCCTGAGATAGTTCGTGCCCTTAAGTTTCAAATTGCACGAGTGCGAGAATTACAGAGAGAAGCCGATCCTGGTATCAATTTATTGCACCCAACAAGCCGTCCCTGTATTCGCGCTGCTAGCGAGCTGTACTGTGGAATCGTTGATGAAGTCGAAGCCATCGGGTATGACATTTTCAGTAAACGCGCCAAGACATCTACTGCCCGCAGAATCCGCGTGGCGGGCAAGGCCTACATTCAGGCGCTTTCTGCTCGTCGTGCGTTAGACTAAAAACGCGGGAGCACACGCGCTTGTTATAAGCGCTGCTGAGAGGATCTCAACGTGAGATCGACCGCTAGACCCGTCCGGTAATGCGGACGCGGAAAGGAAGCGTTCATGTCTACCCTAGAAATTGTTGCAGCAACCGTCTCATTCATCGCAGTCTCTCTCGGAGTAACTGGAAAAAGAATTACCTGGCCGTTCTGGGTATTGGGAAGTGCTCTCTATGGAATTTTTTATCTCCAGTCCGATTACTTTGCTAGCTCGGCTCTTCAATTAGTTTTTATCGCAGCAGCGATAGCAGGATGGTTCGGATGGGGGAAGAAAGGAGCTGTTCCTGGAAGAATCAAGAATTCTTATCGCGTATATCTCCTCCTCTTAATTCTCATTCTTACCTTGGGGCTTGCACCAATTCTCGATCGAATCGGCGCAGCTTCAACCTATGCTGATGCTGGGTTATTCTTTGCCTCAATCGCAGCACAGATATTGATGGTCTATCAAAAGTATGAAGCATGGCCGATGTGGCTTGTCATTAACATTGGATACACAGCGCTTTTCTACTCACAAGAAGTCTTTCTTACCTCTGCTCTTTACTTTGTGTTTACAATTGTTGCGGCAGTTGGGTGGAGGCAGTGGTATGGAACTTATCGCAGCACTCGCTGAGATTTGTAGTAAAACCGATCAGCCCATCATCGCCATTGATGGGCCGGCAGGCGCGGGAAAAACTACTCTTGCATCTACCCTTTCCCTCGCCCTGGCTAAAGACTTCACGGTTACGGTCATCCACATGGATGATCTCTATGCTGGATGGGATAGAGCCCTTGGAGAAAAGCTGACAGAATCGCTGATCTGGATTACAGCTTCTCATAAGGCCAAGAAGGATCTGATCTACTCCCCCTTCAACTGGTCGTCAAATAACTTTGATTCTCCGCGTCTTCAAGCCAGCACATCTCTGCTCATTCTCGAGGGTGTTGGAAGTTCGCAACGCGCCATTGAGCAATATCTCTCCACATCGATCTGGCTTGATCTTGACCCAACAGTTGGATTCCAACGGGTGATAGATCGTGATGGCGAAGAGATCTCGAACTCGATGATGATGTGGCTAGATCAACAGAAGCAACACTTTGCAACGCAAGGGAGTAAAGAGCGCTCTGAATTCGTACTTTCAACCTAAAATTCCCTTATGTCTGATCTCACTGGCCATCTCATTGATGGGCGCTATCAGCTTTTTGGTCAGATGGGCTCGGGAGGAATGGCGACAATCTATGAGGCGATAGATACTCGACTTGATCGTCGCGTGGCGGTAAAGATCATGCACGCCCACCTTGCTCAAGATGAACAGTTTGTTGAGAGATTTATTCGTGAAGCAAAGGCTGCCGCCGCGCTAAGCCACCCAAATATTGTCTCCGTGCAAGATCAAGGGTGGAATCAAAGTGGAGTTCCTGCTGTCTTTATTGTGATGGAGATGGTTGTCGGACATACCTTAAGAGAGTACTTAACAGAGCGCGGAAAAATTCCTATTGCAGATGGAATAAAGTTTTTACTCCCTGTCTTAAGTGCGCTAGGGGCGGCACATAAAATTGGAATAGTTCATCGCGACATCAAGCCTGAGAATATTCTTGTTTCCAAAGAAGGCCGTATCAAGATTGCTGACTTTGGCCTAGCCAAAGGTGCCCTAATCGGAAGCACGATGACAGCCGAATCAAGTGTTATCTTGGGTAGCGTTTCATACCTTTCACCGGAGCAGGTCTCACGCGGAATCGCCGATTCTCGTAGTGATGTGTATTCAGCGGCCATCACCGCTTTTGAGATTTTTACTGGCTCTAAACCCTTCGAAGGAGATGAGCCGATACAGATTGCTTTTATGCATGTGAACTCGCAAGTCCCACGAATTAGTTCACTTGTAGACAATGTCCCGCAAGCGCTAGATGACCTCATCTACAGAGCAACACGGGTGGATCCAGACGAACGCCCACGAGATGCTCAGATATTTCATTCAGAGCTCCTCGCCATTTCACACGCTCTCAATCCCGCAGCACCACAACTCAGCCTCGAACTTGATATCCCCATTGCGCCGATGAGAGAGAAAAGAAAGAAGGGCTCCGAAAAGATTGCAGCAGTTGAACCCACTTCGAAATCGATAGAGACGACAGATCAGGTAAAGGCTCGCAGAAAAGTAAGTAGTCGAGTGCAACGTAATCGCTGGATTGCAGCAGGCTTGGCTCTTATCCTTGGTGTTACGGGTTGGTGGGTTCTAGCCGGGCCAGGTGCTGCGGTGAAATTTCCTTCTGTCGTGGGTGCAACGGTAGAACAGGCAAATACCACTCTCGAGGCTCTTGGTTTAGAGACCGCAATCGCTGAAGAACGCTTTGACGAAGAGGTTCCAAAAGGTCGAATCCTCTCAACTAACCCAACCGCAGGAGACTCAATCGCCCCGGGTGGCGTCGTTGCACTCACGGTTTCAAAAGGTGCAGAACGCTTTGCAGTGCCTTCACTGACAAAGATGACAACCGAGGCTGCACTGAAACTTTTGACAGAAACTCCTTTGCGAGCTGGAGATATCTCTGAAGTCTTTAACCCCACTGTTCCCAAAGGGATAGTGATCTCAACAAATCCCAAAAATGGAACTCAAGTAAAACGAGATACTCTGGTCGATCTCGTCGTCAGTAAGGGTATAGAAACTTTCGACTTAGCTTCTTATGTTGGAAAAAATGGCGAGCAGGCGCTCAATGAGTTAACAGATGCGGGATTTAATGTAACGCCTACATATATCTATAATGAAGTAGTAATGCCAGGTGAAGTGATTTCGCAGAAACCTGCAGCAGGTGTTGCACTTCCTACAGGTGCACCAGTCGAGATATTTATTTCACAGGGATCAGCCTTTGTGTTTATCCCAAATATTTTGCGTTACACCCAAGAGCGGGCTGTGGCAGTCTTGGAAGATTTAGGCCTCACTGTTGTAGTGAAGAAGGTCACGAAAACGTCAAAGTTAGTCATTGGTATTAATCCGAAGGTAAATACGAAGGTCAAGCGTGGAACTACGGTGACGATCACAGTAGGGTAAGCCCGTGCCTTCACAGTCTGCGTCATCTCAACCCCGCCCGCGAATCGGAGCCCACACTCCAACAAGTGGTGGCATGGCTAAGCGCTCTATTGAATATGCGCGCATTACACAGGCCGAAGCAATTCAAGTCTTCACATCTAATCCACGCGGTTGGGCGATGCCAGAAACCAATCATGAGGCCGATGCACTCTTTCGGGAGCGCGCAAATGAACTCGATTTAGAAGTGTACGTTCATGCACCCTTTCTCATTAACTTGGGTTCACCTACTGAAGGCACATATAAGAATTCGCTCGCATCAACCCAGTATTCGCTTAAACGTGGCAGAGAAATTGGCGCACTTGGAGTTGTTGTACATACAGGTTCCGCGGTCAACGAAGATTTTATTGAAGGTGCCTGGAAGCAGATTCATGAAGGCATGATGCCAATTCTCAATGAACTGAGAGAAGATGCTCCATACCTTCTGCTCGAACCAACTGCAGGACAAGGTCAATCATTAGTCAAACGTTTAGAAGATCTCGAGCACTACTTAAAGGCACTCGAGTATCACCCAAAAGTTGGAATCTGTCTCGACACCTGTCACGTATTTGCTGCAGGCCATGACATTGCCACAAAAGGCGGAATGACAGAGACACTTGATCTCTTGGTTGAAGTTGCGGGGGCTGAACGAATTCAACTTATTCACGCTAACGATTCAATGGATGTGTGTGGGGCCCTTAAGGATCGCCACCAAAATATCGGTGAGGGATTCATCGGAGTCGATCCATTTGAAGAGTTATTGGCTCATCCTGCTGTTGTAAATGCACCGCTGATTCTTGAAACTCCTGGCATGGAACCCGAACATGGGAAAGAGATCGCAATGCTGAAGAAGTTGCGCAAAGGATAGAGTCTCTATGTTGCAAAAAGGTGCCAGTCCCCTACGCCTTGCTCCCCTTGCGCTGATCTCATTGGCAGCATCCTGGGGACTGGCATTTGTCATTATGAAAGATTCTATCGATCGTCAGAGTGTCAACAGTTTTCTCTTCACACGCTTTGCACTTGCCACACTTGTATTACTAGCGTTTCGTCCGATGATTCTTCGCCACATTACCAAAGATCTTTTCTTTAAGGCTTTCACAGCGGGCTTACTTTTGGGCGCTGGTTACATCCTGCAAACTGAAGGTCTTGCTCGAACAACTGCCGCCATCACAGGGTTTATCACCGGACTCTATGTTGTTGCAACACCGCTGATCTCAGCGCTCTTCCTCAGGAAGAAGATCACACTCTTTACATGGGGGTGTGTGGCGATTGCAACTGTTGGCCTCGCGCTCTTATCACTGCGCGGTTGGTCGATGGGATTTGGTGAGTTCCTAGTTCTCCTATGCGCTATCGCCTTTGCTGGTCATATCGTCGCACTCGGCCAGTGGAGTGCCGGGCGAGATGTCTATGCGATGACAATTGTGCAACTCTTTGCAGTCACGGTTCTCACTGGAACTATTGCATTCATTGAAGGGTACGAGGCTCCCCCTGATAACCAAGTGTGGGCGGTTGTTTTCTTCACCGCAATTGTCGCGACCGCACTTGGTTTCATCATCCAGACATGGGCCCAAGCGCATATTGAGCCAACCAAGGTTGCCGTAATTCTCACTCTTGAAGTTGTTTTTGCAGCGTTTTTTGCAATCACAATTGGGCGCGAGAGATTGACGCTGCAAGTTCTTCTAGGTGGCATAATTTTACTCACCGCCATGTATCTCATAGTGATCAAGGAGCCAAGCTCGTGATTGATCTTCGTTCAGACACAGTAACTAGGCCAACGCCAGAGATGCGTGAGGTAATTGCACAAGCGCCTGTCGGCGATGATGTCTATGGCGATGACCCAACTGTTAACGCTCTTGAAGAGCGAGTCGCCGCTCTCTTTGGAAAAGAAGCCGGGCTCTTCACTCCCACTGGTTCACTTGCCAATCAACTAATGATGCGCACACTCGTGCAGCCTGGAGAAGAAATTCTTGCTGAAGTAAATTCTCATGTTGTTCGTGCAGAACTTGGCGCTGCTGCAACCTTCTCTGGAATCACAACGCGGACATGGCACGCACCTTTTGGTCTGTTGGATGCTGATCAACCACTAGAAATCGCAACCCCTAATGCTGGGCCGTATCTCGTTTCAACTGCGGCAATTGCTGTTGAAAACACTCATAACTTCGGTGGTGGCACCGTACAACCCCTCGATCAAATCAAAACTCTCTATGAAAGCGCTGCCAAAGAAGGTATTGCCATACATCTTGATGGAGCGCGAATTTGGAATGCTCATATTGCAAGTGGTGTTGCACTTGATCACTATGGAAGATATGCAGACACTATAAGTGTCTGCTTCTCCAAAGGTTTAGGTGCACCGATCGGCTCGATGGCGCTCTCTACTCGTGATCGCATCGCAACAGCGCGTGTATGGCGTAAACGCTATGGCGCTGGAATGCGCCAGGTGGGAATCCTTGCCGCTGCGGCAGATTATGCGATCACGCACCACATGAACGATCTTGCCCACGATCATCGCCGTGCTCAATCACTGGCCAGTGCCCTCGCCTCGATCAATTCATCGCTCATTAACCCTGCGACAGTTGAGACAAATATCGTTGGGCTCAATCTAAAAAACTTAGGTATCACCGCCGCCCAACTTGCTGATCGCACAAAGAGCGCTGGTCTGTTGATTGGGGCGCTTGGCCCACACTTTGCTCGCCTTGTCACTCATCGTGATTTTGATGACGCACAATGTGATCAAGCTATTGAGATTTTACGCAAGACCCTCGTGGCGTAAGAGCCACTCTTTCTTATCTCTGCCGTAGGCATAATTTCCAAGTGCTCCACCAGTTTTTACGATGCGATGGCATGGCACAACTAGAACAATTGCATTCTTTGCACAGGCACTTCCTGCTGCGCGAACTGCTCGCGGGTTCCCCGATTTTTCGGCTAACTCTGCATACGAAATCACCTTACCTGCACGGACTCGGCGCATGGACTTCCAGGCAGATTGAGAGAAAGCTCCTCCTGGTTGGCTCGTTTTGACGGCATTGATAGCGCTGAGATCACCATCGAAATAATCCTCAAGCAATGTTGAGATCACTCGAATTCTTTCCACTGATGTGACATCAGATCCCTGATAGATCGGATCTAATCCCTCTTTGAGCGCCTTGATGGACGAGAAGTTCGCGCCAAGAAGAATCTCTTGATCTGCAATCAGATTGAGAGTTCCGATGGGAGTTTTTAGCGATGATATCTGGAGAGCCATGGGGTGTGCTTTACCGATCGCGCAACATCTCAGCTACAAGAAATGCGAGCTCAAGTGATTGAGAGTGATTAAGGCGTGGATCGCATGCGCTTTCATAGCGTGAAGCGAGATCGGATTCAGAAATCTTTTCGCCGCCGCCAAGACACTCCGTAACATCATCGCCAGTAAGCTCGATATGGATACCACCGGGATGGGTGCCCAAAGCTTTATGCACCTCAAAGAAACCCTTCACTTCATCCATCACATCATCGAATTGACGAGTTTTATACCCCGTGGCAGTCTCAAAGGTGTTTCCATGCATGGGGTCACATACCCAGAGAACCTGCGCACCAGATTTTGTCACGCCATCAACGAGAGCGGGAAGCGATTCGCGCACCTGTCCAGCACCCATGCGTGTGATGAATGTAATGCGCCCAGGCTCACGATCAGGATCAAGTCGATCGATGAGTCGTAGCGCATCATCAACTGTTGACTTTGGACCAAGCTTTACACCGATTGGATTTTTGATCTTTGATGCAAAATCAACATGCGCACCATCAAGCTGGCGCGTTCTCTCACCTATCCACAAGAAATGTGCTGACACATCATATGGATCTCCAGTGCGAGAGTCGATTCGCGTAAGTGACTTTTCATACTCAAGAATCAACGCTTCATGGCTTGAGTAGAAATCAACGCTCTTAAATGATTCAGGATCGACCCCTGCTGACTTCATGAAACTTAAGGCGCGATCAATTTCTTTCGCCATCGCGTCATAACGATCACCCACACTCGAATCACGAATGAATCCCTTATTCCATTCATGAACACGCCTAAGGTCTGCAAAACCACCTTGGGTAAATGCTCGGACTAAG
>JBIJAL010000099.1:0-3602 GCA_044345775.1 Candidatus Planktophila sp. | reverse complement strand
CATTGTTATTGCTCACAGCTGATCGCCCAGCACGACTTCGTAGGTCTGGTGCAAATCAAACTACTGAACAGGCACGGATATTCGGAAAAGCAGTGCGCTACTTTGCCGATGTATCGGGGTCGGCATATCCGATGGAACTACCTTTCAACTCACTTCAATCTGGTCCAGTCCATCTCAATATTCAATTCGAGGAACCACTTATTGGTGAGCCAGATACATCATGGCTAGATCAGATCAAGATCGCTCAACCTCAAGTATTCACCCGAAAAGCTCCCGGCACTTTTCATACAAAATCCACCCGCGGCCTCTTAGTAATTGGCCATGATCGCGCTGGTTTGTCACAAGAAAGTGTCCAGAAGTTTGCCACTGAACTTGGTTGGCCCGTGATTGCCGAAGATCCACTTTCATTCGAGAGTGCAACTGCCCATGCCAGCATCTTTCTTACCTCAACAAAGATTCGAAGTGAAGTAAAGCCAGATACCGTAGTGATCATTGGCCGAACAACCCTTTCTCGAAGCGTCAACTCATTGATCGCTGAAGCACGAAAGTCGGTCATCATCGACCCTCGCATGGCAACTGTCGATCAGGATCGAATGGGCAATCAGAAATTTTTATCGCTTCCACAGATTCAAGTGCCGACTGCAGATCCTGACTGGATATCAACATGGAAGAAACTTGGAGAGCGTGCCTCAAAAGTTATCTCCGAGTTATCGACATGGTCTGAAGAAACTGTTGCTCGTGACATCGCAGCTTCTCTTCCAGTCGGAGTAACTCTCTTCATTGCATCTTCTCGACCTATTCGTGATTTTGAAGGTTTTGCAAGACCCCGCCAAGGCGTAGAAGTCTTCGCCAATCGCGGACTGGCAGGAATTGATGGAAACATATCTACAGCACTTGGTATCTCTTCCCGATCCGAGAAAACCTTTGCCGTACTTGGTGATCTTGCATTTTTACATGATGTAAACGCACTTTCACATACAGGCAACCCAGATTTACGTCTTTTCGTCATCGATAACAACGGTGGTGGAATCTTCTCAACACTTCCACAAGCGGGTGTAGATGGATTTGAGAAAATTTTTGGTACACCGCATGGCCGAGATATCCAAGCAATTGCAAAGGCCTTTGGAGTTAAGGCTTCAAAAGTTTCGACAAGCGCTGAACTTTCTCAGGCGATTGCAGCGCCAGTTAAGGGATTTGAAATTGTTGTTGTTCAAGTTCCTTCACGGCAAGAAAACGGCGAATATCTAAAGAGCATCTACGCAAAGATGGAATCACTCTAGAGCGCTGCGCATTGGCGCAAACTTAGCATTACTTTCTTGAAGCTCTTTCTCTGGATCTGATCCTGAAACGATTCCACAACCGGCAAAGATGCGAATTGTTGTATCGGTGACCTGGCCACAGCGAAGGGCAATTCCGAGTTCGCCGTCTCCTTGTGCATCAATCCAACCAACAGGACCTGCGTAACGTCCACGGCTCATGCCTTCGATAGATGAAATCACTTTGGACGCGAGATGCGTGGGGGTCCCGCAGACAGCAGCTGATGGGTGGAGTCTTGATAAAAGTGAGAAAGCATCTACATCTATTTTTGATTCGATCAGCGCACCTGTTACATCGGTAGCAAGGTGCATCACATTTGCAAGGTGCAATACAAATGGGCTTTCAGGAACGTTTGTTGAGGTACAGAAAGGTTCGAGGGCATCCGCCACAGAGCGCACGGCGTATTCGTGTTCTTCGAGATCTTTCGAAGACCGTGCAAGGGATGCCGCAAGTGCTAAATCTTTCTCATCATCGCCGGTTTTGCTAATGGTTCCAGCTAAAACGCGCGAAGTAACCATTCCGCGGGTAAGGCGGAGCAAGAGTTCTGGTGTAGCGCCAACGAGGTTATCGACGGCAAAGACCCAGGTAGATGGATATTGCTCGCTTAAGCGATTAAGAATCGGGCGGATATCAATGGCGCGATCAGCGACAGCAACTAAATCACGCGCCAGAACAACTTTCTCTAGCTCACCGATTTCGATCTCACCTTTTGCGGTTGCTACGCGTGACATCCACTCGTTTGGCGTGAGTGATCCATCTGCCCATGCAAACTCTGCGTGGCTAAGTTCGGGTGCCTTCTTTGGCAAGTACGGCTGTGCTTTATCGCCAATCCAGGTCATCCATGAGGTCTCAGAACGTGTTCCAACAACTATCTGCGGAATTACAAGTACCGACTCTTCATTTTCATCGAATGAGAAAGATGCAAAAAGGATTGGTCCGGTTCCGCTGATGTTCAGCGTGTTTACAACATTGAAAGTTGCAAGTTGTACTTGCCACCATTCGCGAGCATCTCGAAAGCGATTGGGTCCACTGACTGTTGTCTTTGCGTATTGACCCCAACCAACAACGCCTTGGCCGCCACGAACCCAAGAGAGAGCATCACTTTCAGGCAGTAGGTCAAGTAAGGGCAGGTGGGAAGAAACCTTTGAGGTTGTTACTGGAATGAGGGAAGTCATAGAAATTTAAGCGTTAAGTTTTCGCGAAATTCTCTTCCAGATAAGTGGAAGCGAGGTTGCTGTGATTGCAATCTTGAGAGCCTCACCAAAGATAAATGGCGTGAGTCCGACGGCGATTGTCTGCGACCAACTCATATCTAAACTGTAGTGAAGCCAGGTAAGACCGAATGCGAAGATGATGACGCTTCCAAGAATGAGCATTGGAAAAGATGTGCGGAATTTTTGATCTGCTTTTCTATCGGCGAGATAACCAATGACAATGGTGGCAACTAACATTCCGATGAGATACCCACCTGTCGCACTTGTAATTCGCGCCCAACCATAGCTTGGCAAAGTTGCTGATGGTGCAAAGAGTGGAGCGCCGGCGATTGCTGCTAATAGATATGTAGCAAAAGTTGCAGTGGCAAGGCGAGCGCCGTACGTGGTTGCAATAAGGAAGACGCCAAGGGTCTGACCTGTAACAGGAACAGGTGAACCAGGAACTGGGATCGCAATCTGTGCGAGCGCCGAGAGAAAGAGGACTCCGCCAACGAGAAAGAGGGATTGCGTCAAAACGGTGGAGGCTGGAAAAACAGCGCTGCGAAGCGTCTGTGATTGCGCTCGAGTAGAAGTCATCTCATTTCCCATCATTTAAATCGAAGTTGTGGATAAGCCTACCTTCAGCGAGAATAAGGGGATGTCGCGAGCGAATATGGATAAGAATCCGCAGGAAGTAGCTGCGATGTTCGATGGAGTCGCTCGCCGCTATGACATCGTCAACGATATTTTGAGCCTAGGTCGGACCAAGGCCTGGCGCAGGGCCGCCACCAAGATCATCGCACCGATCCCAGGGATGAAGATCTTGGATATGGCCGCCGGTACGGGCTCAAGTTCGACCCCATTGGCTGCAGCTGGCGCTGATGTGACCGCTGCCGATTTCTCAGAAGGCATGATCGCTGCCGGTAAGAAGGCCCGCCCAGATCTGACCTTTGTGAAGTGCGATGCCCTCAATCTGCCTTTCGACAATAACGCCTTTGACCTCTTTACTATCTCTTTCGGCCTGCGTAATACCCAGAACACCGCCAAAGCGCTCGCAGAAGCCCGCCGCGTGGTCAAGCCAGGGGGACGTTT
>JBIJAL010000098.1:0-3623 GCA_044345775.1 Candidatus Planktophila sp. | reverse complement strand
AAAAGGACAAATACTCAATGACACCTGATGAAATCCTAGACGCCATTCCATTACAGGCAAAGTGCCCTGAGGCAATTGTACTTAAACCACGATCAAGCATTGAAAATAGTTTCTACGTTTCCGGACAAGTTGCTATGCGTGACGGCAAGTTGATCGCTACCGGCTTAGTTGGAGATCAAGTTTCACTCGAACTCGCCCAAGAGTGTGGCCGTCAATGTGCTATCAATATTCTAAAGTCACTAAAATCTGACCTAGGGACGTTAAACAACATTAAACAAGTAGCCCGCATTGCAGTCTATGTGGCGAGTGCAGATAATTTCACCGATCAGCACCTTGTAGCTCATGGCGCGAGTCAGCTATTTTTGGAGGTCTTTGGTCCAGATACAGGCTCCCATTCCAGAACTGCAATTGGGGTTAAATCCCTCCCTCTTAATAGCCCCGTTGAAGTAGACGCTATCTTTCAAATGTAGCAGCGCGTATTGGTCAATGGTTGGCCAGATGGCGTGATCAGCAGAGGCAGATAGTCATTTACTTGTGAGCATGAACCCAATCATCCCACCTGCAAAACCGCACCAGATAAAACTCGGCGTCCCCCAGAGCCACACTGCCTCCGTACCAAAGATCAGTGCACCAAATGCCCAACCAAGAGCCATGCAAAGAATACGAATACCCATCATCTGGCTGTTACTCATTACCGGCTACCTCTCCCTTGACTCTCAACCCAGTCCCTACTCTCTGCAGTTAGCGTCATACCAATCTGAATCTGACTCAGACCATGCACCGAATGAAAGCGCATTCAGCAGATCATCACACTTCCCCCGAGTACTTGAACACCCCGTCAGCAACGTCCCCGCCACTACCAACGAAAGCGCTACAGATACAGCTTTAACTCGACTAACTCCCATTTCAATACTCCCTCTAGGCATGTCTAATTTGTGGTGAAACTAGGAGTAATTTTATGACTCCTTGCCCTCAAGGGCCTGGAAGTGACTGGTTAATGTCCGCGGGAATCAAATGTCCTGCTCCATCTATTGTTTCTGTGGCAGGCTAATTCGGATTCTCTTGCCGCTTCAAAACCTTGAAGGGGGCTGTACCTATTCATACTTTATGAAGTCTCTTTGGTACCAAGTATCGTCTTGAGATTTGTTTGCCATTCAGTCCAGAAAAAGATTAATTCATCTAGTGGAAGCAACCGGACCTCTCGCGAGAATAAGTCCCAATAAAAAACTAAAAATGAGCAGTGGTTGACAAGATATCAACCACTGCTCATTTTTTGCTGTTATAGAATCATAGATCAGTTGAGATTCCAAATCGTGGAACTCAGTTTAGAACTCGGCATCAACTTGAAATGAATACTTAAATGTTCCAGTTGGCAGCTCACCTGAAACACTCATAAATGTGACTGTCACCGTTTGCCCCGGCCCAACTTCGTTTACAACACCAAGCATGCTGACCGCAACAGTCTTGCCATCACTGGCAAAAATTGAAACGTTCATTGTTGCAGTTCGCTTATTCTTAGAAATATTGGTCACACGTGCTGTTGCCCCAGCACTTCCGAGTTCTGAGTTAAAGCTAATGCTTTCTAATCGAAATGACTTACTTTGTACTGAATTTGACTTAGCCGGTGACTTGCTAGGCGTGGCTGAAGGTACGGCTTTCCCTGATGCAACCCAAATTAAACTGCAAGTCAACTTCTGACCGTTCACGTTAGATATTTGACCCACTTTAGTGCATTTTGATCCAGGGGTAGTTGCTGCAAATGCAAATTGTCCAACTGAAAACGCCGCTATTACAACTAAGCCAGGGATTAAGTACTTCTTTTTCATAAATTCTCCAAATCCGATTATTAATGTAGTTTTTGCATCCTTTACATCTCCAAGAGTAGCAACTGGGTAGCAATGCAGACCGCCAGTTGTGAGGCCTCCAGTTCACTGAATTATCTACTAAAAACCCAGCAGAGGGTGCTGACATCTGCGCTAAGTTGAAGTATTTGAGGCTTGACTCAGAAACGTGATTGGTTGATTTCCAGCTTTTTGCGGACTACCTCCGCGAGATCGATTCCCAGCACATCACTCAGTCGAAGGAGATAGATTGCAACATCTGCAACCTCCAACTCAATATCACTGAATTTTTCTGCAGAAAGCGCAGACTTAGTTGATTCTTCTTCCTTAAGCCATTGGAATTCCGCAATAAGCTCCCCTGCCTCGCCAGCGATTGCCATCGCGAGATTCTTAGGTGTGTGAAACTGTTCCCAATCCCGTGAGACGGCAAACTCCCTAATTTCGGTAATGAGCGCTTCAATTTCCTTATCCTGTGACACTGACACTCCTATCCGGGTAACTTTGACTCAAAATACTTCTTAACTTCAGGATCAACGAAGTAAACGTAGCAGCCCTTCATCCCCCGACTCATGAGCGTTCTATAAGTATTTCTTATCAACTCATCCGCCTTAGCATTTGCAACTTCAGGATTAATCTTTGACTCCCCCACATAGCCATTGAGCGATTTATCCGACTTTGCTCGCCCTTGTGGATTGGTCGCTAAACGACGATCCTCCATCTTCAAATCAGCCCCAATGATCACACCAACATAATCAACCTCAAGACCTTGGCAGGTGTGAATACATCCGACCTCTTCCACTGAGTTTGGATTCATAATCCACTCATTGCCATAGCTCGCCAGATTCCAACGTGCCCTATAACCATCTTGAGGAAATTCGATATCAAATGCTTTCGAGTCCTTCTTGCTAACCCAGTTCCAGCAATAGCCTGCAACAATTCGTGAGCGATTGTTTATCAGGTTCTTCTCTCTGACCAAGTCATGCAATTCGGAAGCTGAATCCAGAATCCTGAAGTCAAATCTGTCTCTCGTGAAGTAATTTTCTGGCACATCCTGAAGACCCAACGCATCATCAAGCCACGCCATGTAATCATCTGATCCACCACATCGAAATTGCGAAGTGAGCTCCAATAGTTCAACGTCCGCACCTTGTTCGGCGGCATAGGCCTTAATTCGCGAGATCTCACCAACATCTGACCAGGTCACTTTCTGTGCCTCATCAATGAAGAAGACGCTCAGCTTCGCCGTATGGATGATCTCTTTAGCTTGACTCTCACCCATGTTCCTAAACATGCCTGACTTCATTCTTAACCTATGCGCCTCATCAACGATAAGCACATCCATCGAATTCTTCTTGCTCTCTGTATATGAACCTGAACCACTAAAGAGATGCTTAACAGAGTCTCCTTTGAGCAGACCTTTTAACTTCGCCTGAAAGACATCTCTCGGTGCGGCATTTGCAGTCACATACCTGACGTTTAACCGCTCAGCTGTTAGCGTCGCGAGTGCATTGATAGAAATAACTGACTTACCGGTGCCTGGACCGCCCTTAACAATCAGTACTTTTTTCCCACCATTTTGAACATCTCGACTATTTCGTAGAATCGTTTCGTAAGCGGTTTTCTGCTCATCCAAGAGAACAAACTCAGCTTGCCCTCGCAACATTCCTCCGACTGCATCTGCTAACTGTTTAGAAGGTCGAATAACAGCAGCATCGATTCGCTCGAGTAGAGATACTCCCGATCCCCTTTGAATTTTAGATGAAATCAACTCTTGTAACTTTT
>JBIJAL010000030.1:0-12144 GCA_044345775.1 Candidatus Planktophila sp. | reverse complement strand
GACGGAGACTCCGTCACAGTGGAAATCTAATCGGGGACAAAGATGAGCACACTTGAAATTCGCGGATTAAAGGTAAGCGTCACTACTGAAGGTGGAGATATTGAGATCTTGAAGGGCGTAGATCTCACGATCAAATCTGGTGAGACACACGCGATCATGGGTCCTAACGGTTCCGGAAAATCAACTCTCGCATATTCGATCGCCGGTCATCCTAAATATACAATCACTGGCGGAACGGTCACCCTCGATGGTGCAGATGTTCTAGAAATGTCAGTTGATGAGCGCGCCAAAGCTGGTCTTTTCTTAGCAATGCAATATCCAGTTGAGGTACCTGGGGTGTCTGTCTCAAACTTTCTTCGCACTGCAGCAACAGCGCTTCGTGGAGAGGCTCCAAAGCTCCGCGAATGGGTAGGAGAAGTAAAGGGTGCAATGGAAGCCCTCAAGATGGATCCTTCCTTTGCAGCGCGTAATGTCAATGAAGGATTCTCCGGTGGTGAAAAGAAGCGCCACGAAATCATGCAACTTGAGCTTCTCAAGCCAAAGATCGCAATTCTAGATGAGACTGATTCTGGACTTGATGTTGATGCTCTGCGTGTAGTTTCTGAAGGCGTGAATCGAGCAAAAGAGAATAACAACGTTGGAGTTCTCCTGATTACTCACTACACACGCATCCTTAAATACATTAAGCCAGATTTTGTGCATGTATTTGCTAACGGAAAAATCGTAGAAGAAGGCGGCCCAGAGTTGGCAGATAAGCTTGAGGCGCAAGGATACGAGGAGTACGTCAACGCTTAAGCGTTTACGCAAACGTTATGTCCTTTAACCCACTAGTCATTCGCGAGGATTTTCCGATCTTCACGCGGACGATTCGTGAGGGTAAGAGGCTTGTTTATCTTGATAGCGGTGCCACGTCACAAAAACCGCAGGCGGTTATTGATGCAGAAGTGGACTTCTATCGCCTTCATAATGCTGCAGTTCACCGAGGTGCGCACCAACTCGCAGAAGAGGCGACTGATCTCTTTGAAGGTGCGCGGTTAAAGATTGCACGCTTCCTTGGTGCTGAAGTTGATGAAGTCATCTTCACCAAGGGTGCAACTGAATCACTTAATCTCATTGCTTACGCGATGGGTAATGCAGCGATCGGAAATAGATTCCACCTTAAGGCGGGAGATCGCATTGTCGTTTCGCAGATGGAGCACCATGCAAACCTGATCCCATGGCAGCAATTAGCAGCTCGCACTGGGGCTGAGTTGGTCTGGTTTGATGTGACGCCAGAAGGACGTTTGGATCTCTCTCAGATCCCAACCCTCATCACTGCTTCAACCAAAGTCGTTGCGCTTACTCACCAATCAAATGTTTTGGGAACAATCAATCCTCTAGATGAGATAGTTAAAGCCGCACACAATGTAGGCGCGCTTGTTGTGCTTGATGCCTGTCAATCAGCTCCACACATGAGCGTTGATGTAAAGAAATTAGGGATCGATTTCCTTGCCTTCTCAGGTCATAAGGCTCTGGGTCCAACGGGCGTGGGGATTATGTGGGGACGCCGCGAACTTCTTGAAGATCTCCCACCATTTCTCACTGGTGGGTCGATGATTGCAGATGTCACTATGACGTCAGCGACGTGGGCGCCTGCGCCAGCAAAGTTTGAATCTGGAGTTCCCAATATGGCTCAAGTTATTGGACTTGGCGTAGCCGTTGATTATCTTTCTGCAATAGGTATGGATTTGATCGCAGCCCACGAACACGTACTCACATCTGATCTCCTTACCAAGTTGTTATCCGTAGAAGAGATCAAAGTAGTAGGTCCGCACACTATGGATAGCCGCGGGGGAGCGCTCTCATTTACAGTTGAAGGAATTCATCCCCACGATCTTGGACAGTTCCTTGATAGTCAAGGAATTGCTGTGCGAACTGGACATCATTGCGCATGGCCATTGACTCGCTCCCTGGGAGTACCGGCAACCACGCGCGCTTCTCTTTATCTATACAACACCATTGAAGATAACGACGCATTGATGTCCGGGATTCATTCAGCGATGAAATATTTCGGCAAATGAACTTAGATAACCTATATCAAGAAGTAATTCTTGATCACTATAAGAACCCAC
This sequence comes from Candidatus Planktophila sp., assembly GCA_044345775.1. Classification (GTDB taxonomy): domain Bacteria; phylum Actinomycetota; class Actinomycetes; order Nanopelagicales; family Nanopelagicaceae; genus Planktophila. The sequence continues at coordinate 10,033 of JBIJAL010000030.1, read as the reverse complement.
TGAATAAATCTTTAGCTAAAGAATATGACGTTCAGGTTCATCACATTAATCCAAGCTGCGGTGACGAGATCACTCTCAACATCACCCTGACAGGAGACATGATAAGCAAAATTACATGGGATGGTGTCGGTTGTTCAATCTCGCAGGCGAGTGTCTCAATCGCGAGTGATCTTCTCGTTGGAAAGACCTTAGATGTATCTGAGTCGATCACGGAGGAGTTTATGGATCTGATGCAGAGTAAGGGTAAGAAGTCGGGTAATGAACTGGTGCTGGAAGACGCTGTCGCTCTGGCTGGTGTTTCACAGTATCCAGCGCGGATTAAATGTGCCCTGCTGGGGTGGATGGCGATTAAGGATGCGGCGATGCAGGCATCGAGTAAGTAGCTAAGTCTCACAAGTTCGACCTAGTAAGGATAGAATTCCAATCTAAGGAAAGGTAAGTCAATGAGTGCAAAAGTTGAAGATGTAACCGAGGCTATGAAGGATGTTGTTGATCCTGAGCTAGGGATCAATGTTGTCGACCTTGGACTTATTTATGATGTGATGGTTGATGAAAGCAATATTGCAATTCTCAATATGACGCTTACCTCAGCTGCTTGCCCACTTCAAGATGTTATTGAAGATCAGACTCGACAAGCGCTGGCTCCACTGACTAGCGATGTGAAAATTAATTGGGTATGGATGCCACCCTGGGGTCCAGATAAAATCTCTGATGACGGTCGTGAGCAGTTAAGAGCTCTTGGCTTCACTGTTTAACTCGTGTCCCAACATGCAATGTGGATGACCTTTAGGTCAATCACAGCAGATCCATCGGTCACAGAGAGAAAACTCAAGCCAGGGACGATCAAACGGATACTTTCCTATGGTCGACCCTATCGACGCTTCCTCATCTTCTTCCTTGCAACCGTTGTCATTGACGCATTTCTCATCGTCTCGACACCGCTTCTCTTGCGAAAACTTATCGACGATGGCGTCTTGCCCAAGGATCCAGGGCTTGTAACAACCCTAGCTCTCATCGTTGGTTTATTAGCGATTCTTGATGCCATCATGAATGTGATTGGTCGCTGGTTCTCTGCTCGAATCGGCGAGGGTCTGATTTATGACCTTCGCTCTGAGGTGTTTGCTCATGTACAGAAACAGTCGATCGCCTTTTTTACTCGAACCCAAACAGGTGCACTAATCTCTCGTATCAACTCCGATGTGATGGGCGCACAACAAGCGTTTACTGCAACCCTTTCGGGAATTGTAAGCAATGTGATCAGTCTGACCTTGGTGACCATTGCAATGCTCTTTCTCTCGTGGCAAATCACTCTCTTCTCTCTCGCATTACTTCCACTTTTTCTTTTGCCAACGAAGTGGGTGGGTCGCAAGATTCAATCACTTACTCGCGAATCATTCGAAGTGAACGCTCAGATGTCGAGCACCATGACAGAGCGCTTCAACGTTTCAGGTGCACTTCTCGTCGCTTTATACGGAAAACAATCAAGCGAGAAAGAGTTCTTCCGTTCACGCGCACGCAAGGTTGCAGATATCGGAATCCAGCTAGCACTTCTCAATCGCCTCTTCTTTATTGCTCTCACTAGCGTTGCTGCCATTGCCACAGCCTTTGCATACGGCATCGGTGGACACCTTGCTATATCGGGATCAATCACAGTGGGAACCATGATTGCGATCACCGCACTTTTAGCTCGACTCTACGGTCCCCTCACTGCACTCTCGAATATACGAATTGATGTAATGACAGCGCTAGTTTCTTTCGAGCGAGTCTTTGAAGTGTTGGATCTTAAGCCAATGGTGGAGAGCAAAGACGGGGCAACTCATCTCACCGCATCTCAACCTCGAGTTGAGTTTAGGAATGTTTTCTTCTCTTATCCCAAGGCGGATGAAATTTCACTTGCATCACTAGAGGGAATAGCCACTCGTGAAGTGGTTGATTCTGGGGAGATACTTAAGGGATTATCTTTTGCGGTCGAACCAGGAACGATGACCGCGCTGGTGGGTCCTTCAGGGGCCGGAAAGACAACCATAAGCGCATTGATTCCACGTCTCTACGATGTGACGGGTGGCTCCATTGAGATCAACGGAAATGACATTAGAGAGTACGAACTTGAGAGTCTAAGAAACAGTATTGGCATCGTGATGCAAGATGCGCATCTCTTCCACGAGACAATCGAGGAAAATCTCAAGTATGCAAAGGATGATGCAACTCTGGAAGAGATGCAGAGCGCCTGTACCGCTGCTCAAATTTGGCCGCTCATCTCTTCACTTCCACAGGGCTTATCAACAATGGTCGGAGAGCGCGGGCATCGCCTGAGTGGCGGAGAGAAGCAACGACTTGCGATTGCACGCCTTTTGCTTAAGTCTCCATCGCTTGTGATACTTGATGAGGCTACTGCGCACTTGGATTCTGAGAACGAAGACCTTGTGCAGATTGCTCTAAAGAATGCGCTCAAAGGGCGAACAAGTATTGTCATCGCGCACCGCTTGAGCACGGTGATGGATGCGGATCAGATTCTCGTGATTAAAGATGGAAGAGTGGCCGAGCGAGGCCGACATGAAGAGTTGATCAACGCTGGCGGAATTTACTCAGACCTCTTCAGTCGTCAGGACCTGACCACTCGTTAAATCCATTTTTCGAATCAAATAACGACCGTATACGACAAGACCTGCAAAGAGAATCCATTGCACAGCGTATGCCAGGTGTGGCCCATCACTGAGAGTGGGAATGAGGGTTGGTGTAGTCGGTGACAAATCCGGTGAAGACCCCGAAATCAGATCGAGATAAAAGTTTTCAGAGGTGAGCCCTGATTGCGCATTGAGCTTTGTAATAAGTCCTTGCTCACCGCTCGTGGGTAGAGCGAAGAAGGAACCCGTCGGTAGAGATGAATCAAGTCTGAGCCTGGCAACAATAGAGACATCACCGAGAGGAACTGCAGGCGTTTCTGGAACTTGCGTCGCGCTAGATCCAGCCTGTACCCAACCTCGGTCCACCCACATAGTTTTACCCTGAACGGAAGTAAATCTAGTGAGGACGCCATATCCATATTTACCTTCGAAGTATCTGTTACGAATGAGAATTTGGTTCTCTGGATCAAAACTTCCGGAAACACTCGCCGTTCGCCATTCACTCGCCTCGACGTTAGTGATTAGATTTTCTAACTCATCGATCGGTAGAGCAATTCTTAATTCAATGGTGTCGTTCTTCGCTTTACGATCTTCACCTCGGTGAAACTGCCACTGGGAAGCCCAGAGACAACCAGCGATAAGAACAAGCGCGATGAATGATTTGAGGTAGGGACGTTGTTCTCGAGGCTTGATCACAGAAAGAGTGTAGTTAGGAAAGCGAGCGAGGCTTTTCATTGAGCAACGCATCACCTGGAGTGATTGTCTCGCGACCCGCATTGGCGATCACTACTGCGATATAAGGAAGAGTGACAGCGCCAGCGAGGGCAAACCATCTGTAAGGACTTGGCAAGATTACGGTGAGAATAAAACACACAGTGCGAATCATCATCGAAATGAGATAACGGCGTTGACGCCCTGCTAGATCCCCGCTGAGTCCCCTTGGCGCACTGGTGACGTCAAAGACCTCTTTACTGCCCCGCTTTGCTCGCTCCATAGAAGGAAGCCTAGGGGTGAGTTGCCCTCTAAGCGACTCCAAATGCTGGTTACGCAGAGGTAGCAATGTAAGTTTCGTCTATGACTTCTCTTGCTTTAGTGTCAGGCGGAAACCGTGGGATTGGTCTAGCGATCGCAGAGTCCCTTAAGGCGGATGGCCATGATGTCGTCATTACTCATCGATCCGGCGCCGCCCCTGACGGTTTTAAGTCTGTGCACATGGATGTGACATCGACGCAATCTGTTGATGCTGCCTTTATAGAGATTGAAAGCCAATGGGGAATCCCAGATGTGATTGTAATGAATGCTGGTATCACTCAAGACACTCTTGTTCTGCGTATGAGCGAAGAGGATTTCACATCGGTCATTGATGCCAATCTCACTGGAGCCTTTCGAGTCGCTAAACGAGCAACCAAAGGTTTACTCAAGTGCAAACGGGGACGCTTAATTTTCATCGGTTCTGTTGTTGGATCCATCGGCGCGCCAGGTCAGGTTAACTACTCAGCCAGTAAAGCGGGCCTGGTCGGCATGGCTCGATCATTTGCCCGCGAATTAGGGAGTCGTTCGATAACAGCAAACGTTGTCGCCCCTGGATTTGTTGAAACGGATATGACAGCCGATCTCGATGTGAAGAGACGCGATGAGATCGCTGGACAGATTCCGCTTGGGCGTTTTTGTAGCGCTCAAGAAATCGCAGATGTTGTTACATTTCTTGCATCAGAAAAGGCTGGTTACATTACTGGCGCAATCATCCCGGTTGATGGGGGATTGGGAATGGGGCACTAGCTATGGGAATTCTTACAGGGAAGAACATTTTAGTAACAGGTGTACTCACCGACGGTTCGATCGCATTTCACGTAGCAAAGATTGCCCAAGAAGAGGGTGCACATGTTCTCCTTACAGGTTTTGGTCGTGCGTTGAGTCTTACTACTCGAATTGCTGGACGACTTCCACAGTTGCCTCCCATAATTGAATTAGATGTCACTCACCAGCCCCACCTCGACGGCTTAGCAGATGAGATTAGAAAACATGTGCCACATCTTGATGGAGTTGTGCATTCAATAGGTTTCGCACCCGAAGCAGCACTTGGTGGAAACTTTCTGAATACCGCTTGGGAGGATGTCGCTACCGCGGTTGAAATCTCGGCTTACTCTCTTAAGTCACTTTCTCTGGCCTGCCGTCCAACATTTACTGGAGGCGCATCAATTGTCGGACTCGATTTTGATGCATCAGTGGCTTGGCCTAAGTACGACTGGATGGGCGTTGCTAAGGCAGCTCTTGAATCAACCTCTCGCTATCTTGCGCGTGATCTTGGAAGTGAGAACATTAGGGTGAACCTAGTTGCAGCGGGGCCTATTCGCACTATGGCGGCGAAGTCGATCCCTGGTTTTGATGAGTTTGAAAAAGTCTGGAACGATCGCTCACCACTGGAGTGGGATGTCAATGATCCACAACCGGCGGCGAAGGCAGTGGTTGCTCTCTTGAGCGACTGGTTTCCAAAGACAACCGGTGAAATTGTTCATGTAGATGGCGGGCTTCATGCGATGGGTGCATAGAGAGCGCACCTACTTTTCTCTTGCTGTTATTCTCCCCGTAGTTCTTGGACTTGTCTTCGCCTATTCAAGTCCTGCAACCGAAGTTGCAAGCCTTTCATTAAAGGAAGAGGAACTATCGCCGACACTTCAATGTTTTGAGACCACTCATTATTTGTTCTACTCGACTCGGCAGGATCAATGTCCACCCGATTTTCTTTCTCTAGGAAACCAACAGTTAAGTGAGAGGGTTACCGTATCGGGTATTGTCGAGGAGATTCATCCAGAATTACAGATGCGCTTTAACGTGGCTCAGCTCTTCGCCGCGCGTGATGGAGTCTCACTCGTAATTACCTCAGGGTTTAGATCTTTGGCACGCCAAGATAAGTTATATAAACGCGAAGTTGAAATTCGGGGGAGTGAGACCGAGGCCGCCAAGTGGGTTTTACCGGCTCAGGCATCGAATCATCCGAAGGGATTGGCCATTGATGTGAATTACCCGATGGATCCTGCAGGAGCGATGTGGCTTGAAAAAAATGGCTGGCGATTTGGGCTATGTCGAGTCTATGCCAACGAGTGGTGGCATTTTGAAGGTGTAATCGCCCCAGGTGGTAGATGTCCCGCTCTCGCTCCCGACGCCCGCGTAGATCTTGAGAAGGATCAGCCTTAATTTCCTGATTCAGTCGCCCCTCAGGTACTCTTACCCCAGACCAGTGACGAAATGTCGCTGCAAGAGGAGCTCACCGCTCCCACCTCTCTCGCAATGCGGGTGTTGGTTATGTCGGATGAAGAAGGCTCTATGAGCCGTGGGTTATTCCACACTTCACTGTCTGCGGTGTCCTTATGCGGCGGCTTCGTTACAACAGAAGCAGAGCCAAACAAAGGAGCAGAAATCACCACTGAACCGCGCATCAATGATCGAATCCGTACACCCCAAATTCGTCTCATCAATTACACCGGTGAACAAGTTGGAGTAGTAGATATCGAAGTAGCGCTTGCAATGGCCGATGAAATCGGACTCGACTTAGTTGAGATCGCACCAGAGGCTAATCCACCTGTATGCAAAATCATGGACTTCGGAAAGTTCAAGTATGAGGCAGCACAGAAGGCGCGAGAGGCTCGTCAGAACCAGACCCACATTGTGGTGAAGGAAGTGCGATTGACACCAAAGATTGAATCTCACGATTACGAGACGAAGAAGAACGCAATCGAGAAATTTCTTAAGGGTGGCGACAAGGTAAAGATCACGATGAAATTTCGTGGACGTGAACAAACTCGACCTGAGATGGGCTTTAAGTTACTACAGCGTCTTGCAGAAGATGTGACAGAACATGGTTTCGTTGAGTTCGCCCCGAAGCAAGAGGGACGAAACATGACGATGGTATTGGGTCCGACGAAAAAGAAGACCGAAGCAGTTGCAGAACAGAAGGCGGCTCGAGCAGCTGCTGAGAAAGCAAAGCTAGAAGTAGACAAGTAGAGAAGTAGAAAACCGAGTAGGCACAGGAGATAGCAATGCCAAAGATGAAAACCCATAGTGGTGCGAAGAAGACCTTCCGCGTCACAGGTTCAGGAAAGATCATGCATGAGCGTGCAGGAAAGCGCCACCTTTTGGAGCGCAAGTCTTCACGTGTCACTCGTCGTCTTAGCCAAGAGCAGTCAGCAAAGCCAACCGTCACAATGACAGCCAAGCGCATGCTTGGTTTGAAGTAAGGAGAGTGCGCTAAATGGCAAGAGTAAAACGTGGTGTCCACGCAGCGAAGAAGCGTCGTACAACTCTCGAGCGTGCCGCAGGTTATCGCGGCCAGCGTTCACGTCTTTTCACAAAGGCGAAAGAGCAAGTCACACACTCAATGGTTTATGCATTTAATGACCGCAAGGATAAGAAAGGCGATTTCCGCCAGCTTTGGATCCAGCGCATTAATGCAGCATCCCGTGAAAACGGAATGACCTATAACCGTTTCATCCAAGGTCTTAAGGCAGCTGGCATCGAAGTAGATCGTCGCGTTCTCTCCGATATCGCGATCAACGATCCCGCTACTTTCAAGACTCTCGTTGATCTTGCTCGCAAGAGCCTTGTCTCAGCGTAATCTGAACAAGTAAAAATCAATCCAATGATTGAGAGCCTTCAATCGCCCCATGTTGGGCGAGTGAAGGCTCTTATTGGTTCCAGGGGGAATAAAGAGCGAAGCGAATCAGGTCTTTTTGTCGCTGAAGGAATTCAATCCCTGAGAGAAGCGCTCGTCTGTCAGCAAGGCCCAGCAATCGAGACTCTCTACTTAAATCCGTCAGGTATCGAACGAGTTTCTAGCCTTGACGTGACAGAGGTAAATGTGGTTGAGGTCAGCGACGCGGTAATGGAGGCAATGACCTCTACCGTTACTCCACAAGGAATTGTCATGGTCTGTTCAATTCCTGATTATCGCCTTGCAGATATTGCGATTACATCAGAATCGTTTTTCATTTATTTAGATCGAATACAGGATCCAGGCAACGCAGGAACTATTCTTCGCTCTGCCGACGCCTTCGGCGCTAGAGCAATCATCACGTCACCACACAGCGTAGATATGTATTCCCCAAAGGTTGTGCGTTCTACTGCTGGTTCTCTCTGGCACATTCCAGTCTTTGAATCTATCGACTTGCCAAAACTCCTCGAAGAATTACATAACCCTGAATGCATAGTGCTCTCATCCCATGCAAACGAATCGATTGTTGATTTTCGTGCCTCTGGTCCATGCGTAGCAATCTTCGGAAATGAAGGAGCGGGCACCAGCTCAGCCGAGTTAGCCGTGACCGCTCGTACAGTTGCAATTCCAATGTCAGGTCAGGCAGAGAGTCTTAATCTTTCTGCTGCAGCCTCGATCGTAATGTTCACGCTTTCTCGACCTTCGCACGGTTAGAATACGCTTCATGGATCAGGCAGAGGTTTCGTCGTGGGTGAGCGCGGCTGAAAAAGCCTTCACTTCGGCGGGTGACCTAGATTCTCTCAAAGAAGCTCGCATAGCTCATATCGGTGACAAATCTCCCATCGCGCTGGCTAGCCGTGGACTTGGTTCACTTCCTGGCGAAGAAAAAGCATCAGTGGGAAGGATTATTGGAGAAGCTAAGGCCGCAATCGCCGTTGCGCTTGAAAAAGCCACAAACAAACTTGAGCAAGAGCAGAATGAACGAGTTCTCCGCGATGAGGTTGTTGATATCACCTTGCCGGTCTCGCGCGCACACAAAGGTGGATTGCATCCCATCACAATTATCAAAAATGAGATATCAGACTTCTTCATCGAGCAAGGTTTCTCTGTAGCAGAGGGACCTGAACTCGAATCAGGGTGGCTCAACTTTGACGCGCTCAACATTCCGGCAGATCATCCTGCGCGCACGATGCAGGATACATTTTTTGTCGAGCCGGTCGAATCTGGTGTGGTACTTCGAACACACACATCACCTGTTCAGATACGTACGATGCTCACGTCAGAGCCTCCAATTTATGTGATCTGCCCAGGTCGTACATTCCGCGCAGACGAACTCGATGCAACCCATAGTCCCGTCTTTCATCAGGTTGAGGGGCTCGTGGTTGATAAGGGAATGTCGATGGCGCATCTGAAGGGGACGCTCGATAATTTTGCTCGTCATATGTTCGGACCCGATGTCACCACACGCCTTCGCCCATCTTTCTTTCCATTTACAGAGCCGAGCGCCGAAGTCGATATCTTCTTTAATGATCGCTGGATTGAATGGGGCGGTTGCGGCATGGTCAACCCAAAGGTTCTGGCAACGTGCGGAATAGATACAGATGTTTATTCAGGATTTGCGTTCGGAATGGGTCTGGAGCGCACTCTCATGGTTCGTCACGGAATCACCGACATGCATGACATTGTTGAAGGCGACCTTAGATTCACTCGCCAGTTTGGAGTTGGACTCTAAAATGCGCGCACCTTTATCCTGGATTAAGGAGTTTGTTGATATTCCAGAGTCGATTACCGCAGAACAGATATCTGATGCCCTCATTAGGGTTGGTTTTGAAGTTGAAGAAATTATCAAGCAGGGTGCTGATCTCACTGGCCCACTTGTATTTGCAAAGGTACTAAGCATCGAAGAGCTGACTGAATTCAAAAAGCCAGTTCGTTATGTGGGTCTTGATTGCGGCGAAAAAGAAACTCGATTTGTTATTTGTGGCGCAACTAATTTCACAGTAGGGGACTTAATCGTTGCGGCACTTCCAGGAGCAGTTCTCCCAGGCGATTTCGTGATCGCGGCCCGTGAAACATATGGCAAGACCTCGAATGGAATGATCTGTTCAGCTCGCGAACTGGGATTAGGCGAAGATCACTCAGGAATTATGACCTTCACTGAGGGCACCGTCAGCATCGGCGCAGATGCAATAGAAGCTTTGATGATCAACGATGTCATCTTGGATATTGCCGTTAATCCAGATCGTGGCTACGCACTCAGCATTCGTGGCATTGCTCGCGAGGTTGCTGGCTCACTCAATCTTAACTTCACCGATCCAGTAGATGCGCTCCGTGGTCTTTCTTTCCCTGAGACAGGAAAAGGTGTCGCTGCAAAGATAGCCGACCCATCAACTGCGTCAGTCTTCTACTTGCGCACCCTTACGAACTTTGATCCGGCAGCAACAACGCCCCTGTGGATGCGCCGACGTATTGAGAAGATGGGAATGCGCTCTATTTCTCTAGTTGTTGATGTCACCAACTATGTCATGCTTGAGCTCGGTCAACCATTGCACGCCTTTGATAAATCAAAGATCAAAGGCGGGCTGACCATCAAGCGCGCAGGAAAGGCGCAACCCTTCACGACTCTTGATGGACAGATCCGACAATTGGATCCGGATGACCTCATGGTCTGTGACGACGATCAGCCTCTTGCTTTAGCTGG
>JBIJAL010000097.1:0-3711 GCA_044345775.1 Candidatus Planktophila sp. | reverse complement strand
GGATTTAGCGTGAGCACAATCCGCCATGAAACTATGCGCATCTACCAAGCGCTCTCTGTCAGTGATCGTAAAGAGGCTGCAAAGAAGGCGCTGAGCCTAGCTCTTATCTAACGCCTTATTCTGGTTTAAAGCTAGAGAGTAAATCCAACAGGTAGTTCAAGTCTATGTGCTGCCAAGAGATCGCCATCTCGCAAGATTTCCCCCGTCTTTCCATCGGCCACGATAACGCCGCCGCTTAAGATAACTGCGCGCTCGCAGAGCTCAAAGGCGTATGGAAGATCGTGTGTCACCATCACAATAGTGACATCGAGTGAGCGCAAGATATCGGCCAACTCGCGTCGCCCTGCAGGATCCAAATTCGATGAAGGCTCATCAAGAACCAAGATCTCAGGCTTCATCGCTAATACGGTGGCAACTGCAACGCGGCGGCGCTGACCGAAGGAGAGATGGTGTGGCGGACGATCTTTGAACTCTGACATATGAACCAGGGCAAGTGCTTCATCGACAGCCTTATCAAGTTCGGCCCCACGAAGGCCCATGTTGTAAGGGCCAAAAGCGATATCTTCACCAACGGTAGGCATAAACAATTGATCATCAGGATCTTGAAAAACAACGCCGACCTTGCCACGGATTCTGCGCAACAGATCTTTATCCTTTGTATCGATTACTTCACCAGCAACGCTGACGCTGCCGTGTTCTGCTGGGTGAATGCCGTTCATATGCATTACCAACGTTGTCTTGCCCGCACCGTTTGGACCAAGGAGTGCCACACGTTCGCCGCGTTCAACGCGAAGGTTGACGCCAAAGAGCGCTTGATTGCCATCAGGATAAGCAAATGCCAACTCTTGAATAAGCAGGCTGGGCGCGATAGTCATTATTTATCCAATCACAAGTGTTGAAAGAAGTATAGAAAGGGCGAAGAGCGGCAGGGCAAGTCCCTGTAACCATGTTTTAAGTGGAGCACCTTCACTTTGGTCATGAGGAAAGACGCCGGTATATCCGCGCGACAGCATTGCAAGGTGCACCCGTTCACCACGTTCATAGGAACGGATAAATAGCGCAGATGCGGCGGTGGCGATTACCTTCCAATCCTTAATTCCCTTTGCAATAAATCCACGTGACTCTCGAGCGACTTTCATGCGCTCCATCTCATCGCTAATGACGTTGACATAGCGCAACATAAAAGCGGCGATCTGTACCATCAACTTAGGCAGATGCAACTTTTCTAATCCACGCAGGAGTTCGCGCGCAGTGGTGCTAGTTGATAGAACGACAGCGCTTAAGACGCCTAGGGTTCCCTTAACCACGATTCCTGCACCAGCCAACAAGCTTTCACGGTAGAGATTAAATGGCCCCGCTTCAAAACGTTCGCCAGTGCCAAAAAATGGCATAAGGATTGCAAAGAAGATAAAGGGAATTTCAATCAGTGAGCGAACCAAAAGCGTCGGCGTGGGGATTTTTGCAATCAGTGAGACTACAAAAATTGCGACAAAGTAGGCGGTAAATGCCTGCCACTGAGTGATAGGGGTTGAGACGCAGACGATGATAAATAAAAGGACAGCCATGATCTTTACATGGGCAGGCAAGCGATGAACTATTGAATGGCGATGGAGGTAGAGGCGTTCTCCTACATCATGGCCATGATGATGCTGGTGCTCTGTCTCAGCTTTTATGGCTTGCTCTTATTAAATCGACGTAAGCCATAGAAGATTCCAAAGGAGATCGCCGCAGTTGATGCAACACCGATCACACCGGCTAAACCACCAGAGAGGCGATCATTTTCTACTCCCGCCACACCGTATTCAGCAAGCGGACTATCTTTGAGTGGACTTTCCTCCGCCGTATCTAAGAATCCAATTTCACCAGCAGATTTTTCAAAGCCATCTGGCTGTGATGATGCATAGTAAGAAATACCACCAGCGATTACGAGTGATGCGGCAAAGCCAAGAACAATCAGAGGATTTTTCATCTTATGCCTTTCGAATCTCTAGTTGCTGCTTAGTTCCGCGATATCCGTAGACCAGATCTGGACGGCTTGCCATAACGGCGGTGACTGAAAACGCTGTGATCACTGCTTCGCCAATGCCGATGAGAACGTGTGTACCCATCATTCCGGTAAAGACTGCGGCGACTGAAAATGTTGAATTCGCGCCAATCGCATACTGCAAAACGAAGCCCATGACTGCTGCCGGCACAGAGATAAATCCGGCGATGGCCGCTGCGGTAGTAATTGATGATTTATTTTTTGGCAGAAACTTCTTAACCAAGAGAAATACTCCGTAGCCAACCCAGACACCAACGAGTGAGAGGTTAAAGACATTGAGCCCAGCGGCTGTTAATCCACCATCTGCAAAGAGCAGCGCTTGCAAAAGCAAGACAACGCTGAGCGCCAGGGTCGCCACATAAGGCCCGACTAAGACTGCGGCAAGGACGCTGCCGAAGAGGTGTCCGCTGGTACCGGCCGCGACAGGAAAGTTGATCATCTGGACTGCAAAGATAAATGTTGCGGTCAGTCCTGCAAGGGGTGCGGTCTTCTCATCGAGTGACTTAGCGGCACCTTTGAGACTGGCTCCCACACCCACGGCTGCGATCGCTGCAAAGGCGGCAGAGGTGGGGATATCTATGAATCCATCAGGGATATGCATGCTCCAATCTTAATGCAAGTGATTCGCATCTGCCATATAGAAGCGATTGGCTCGGCTAGCCACCGAAGGAGAATTCCCCCACAATTGCGACCCCGCAGGGCTAGAGTCAGCCTAGAAGCGAGGCTGATCTACAAATTTGGAGGTTCTCATGAGCGATGATGACAACCACAACGATCGGGATGAGATAGTCACCGAGGAGATGCTCTGGGATCGAATCCCGCAGACGCAAGGCCAGGATCGCGCTGAGACGTATTACGAACTCAGCGCTCGCATCTTTGCCCGCGGTCAATACGACGAAGCGCTCGCATTAGCTGAAACGGCGCGCGATATTTACTCAGAGATGGGCGCAAGCGCGCCAAGTGAAGGGCTAGCACAGGCTTATTCTGCAATTGGCTACAACCTCAATCAATTAAAACGTATTGATGAAGCAGCAACTGCGATGAGCAAGGCTGTTGAACTTTTGCGTGAGAGCAAGTCACCGATTGCACTCGAACTTGCCTGCACTTTAGGCGAGTGGTGGTACAGCTCTAAAAAGTATGGCGAAGTTGTGGCAACGATGTCTGAATGTGCGCAAGAACATTTAGTTGATGGAAATCAAATGGGTGCGGCTAATGATCTTCACTTACTTGGCATGGCCTATCGCGAACTCAAGCAATACACCGAAGCGCTCGATGCCTTTAAAGAGGCGCGTGGAATTTTTAAATCAGAGAAAGAAGTTCTTCACGTTGCCCGTTGCGACCAAAAGATTGCTTCATGTTACAACTGGTTAGGCGATGGTGAAAAAGCACTTGAGGCTGCGCGCAAGGCTGTTGATGTATTTGAGACAGCACACGATCATCGCCGTGAAACATTCGCACTCTTTGAGTACGGTAAGGCTGAAATCCTTCTAGGTAAATTAGATGAGGGCCTAAATACTCTCGATGGGGTACTTCAGATTATCGCTGAAGATGAGCCGAAAGACTTTGAATTTATCGTTGATATCGAAAGCCGTATGGCTGAAGTGATGAGAACTCTTGGTCGAATTGATGAGGCTGCAGAGATAGAGCGACGTCTCACAACTGTTCGT
>JBIJAL010000096.1:0-3732 GCA_044345775.1 Candidatus Planktophila sp. | reverse complement strand
TATTCGTTCACTACTCAGCAATCCAAGGAAACGGTTACAAGAGCCTTGAAGAGGGTCAGTCAGTTTCATTCGAGGTCGTACAGGGTCCAAAGGGTCCTCAGGCCGATGCAGTGAACGCTAACTAATAACACCGCTAGCTTTACAAGAAAGCCCCGCTCATTGAGCGGGGCTTTCTTTTTTTCTACTACTAGGTTTTTAAACGATTACTTCTTTGGCTCTGGCGGAATTTCGCCCATCTTTAACTTCGCTGCTTCTACTTCCTTTGCAGGCGATTTATCCTTACCGGCTTTCCAGGCATCTAAATACTTCCACGGATGGACAACTCCACGTCGAACCCACCATGTTTCTGGCGGTGTTGGCCAAGAAATTCCAAAGTGTAAATGTGGTGCGGTACCGCGCGCACTTCCGGTAGATCCCACTGAACCAAGTCGCTGTCCGGCTTTGACTGCAAGACCAGGTTGCATATCTTTATTCACACGAATCAGATGAGATCCGTAATACCGTACTCCATCAACTCCGATCAACGAAACCGATAGTCCGCCACGAGTAAGTCCAGCATTTACCTTTCCAGACCACGTATCTACACGACTAACTTCATCAATGACACCATCAATCGGTGCAACGAATGCGCATCCTGCCTTCGAGAGAATATCAGTTGCAGCATAATCATGATGCGCGCGGGCATAGTTGACTTCGCATCCTCTTACTGGAAAAACATATGTGGGTGCAGCTTGCGCGCTCACCGGAGCAAAGCAGGTGAGAAAAAGTAGAGAAGAAATGAATATGCGAATTTTCATACCCTTAGGTTAGTGCGCTGCGATCAAGTTTTGCGGTAACTGCCATATGAGGGACAGTGAGCGCCCACACAACGATAAGAGCCATCCAGAAGAAATCATCGGTAAATTCTTGACCACGAATTGCAAGTACGCCTGCAATAAAAAAAGTTCCTACTAGCGCAGGTATTCCAGGGATTACAGCCTTGAGAAAGGCGGATCGAATGTCTCCTTCTGAATATGCGCGCTGTGATGTCTCTAGTGAAAGAGTCAGGCGAGCGGTATGTCTCATCGCATGCCAACACCCAAAATAAAGTGCGAAGGCGATAAGAGGAGGAGTAAGAATTGCTAATGCAAGCAATAAGCCAATATCAACCGCCTCTCGATAACGTTTCCTCACCATCAACCGAGCGATCGATATGCTCGCAACGGTTATGACCGCTGAAAGAATCTCTTGGTCATACCCCTGGTGCCAATTAATCAGCGCGGGATTGACCTGGGCTAGCGCATCTGTACTAGCGCTATTGACCAATGGAATCAGGACCGGGATCGAACCCGCGCTGATCGCATAGATTGCGCGAGGAAGTCGCCCTGACATTGGCCGACGTCGATCAAGCTCGCTGATAAAGGCGGCATCGCCGATTCCAAAATGCACAGCGCTCATCACCAATACAAAGATGAAACCAATTATATTGAAGTTCAAAATCGCAATCACTGCCACAATCGCAACCAGAACATATATGGCGATAAAGCCAGCCATCACAAGTGGGCGTGACTTGGGCAAGGTAACAAGATGATCAAGGGCTCCGTGTGGGATTCCGATAGCTAGGGCCGCGATTGCAATCGCCACCTGCCATTGCATAGAACTTTCTCCCAATGTTTGCGAGAAGATCAATGAGAGGATTATTCCAGCGAGGATTGCGATGCTGGAAAAACTTCTGATGCCTTCGAAGAGTTTGACCTCACCAGATTTCATGTCTAACCCCCTTGTAACCAACCCTACCAAAGGGGTTTATGAGAAGATTCAGCGTGGAAAAATTTGGATACATGGCGATGCTCGCCTTCACTGTCTGTGGTTCGTTCTGGCTGGAAGTGGTCTTAAAAACTGGCGTTCTACGCCGCTGGAAGAGAGCGCTCATCAGCATCCTCCCTGTTAGTGCCATTTTTCTCGTATGGGATGCATACGCAATCTCGCAAGGCCATTGGTTTTTTAATCGAGACCGGATGCTTGGTATCTATGGGCCATACGGAATACCTCTTGAAGAATTTCTCTTTTTTATCATCGTACCGATGGCTGCGATCCTAACAATTGAAGGTGTAACCACAGTCAAACCTCATCTGCGCGAAAAAGAATTCGGAAAGGATGAGAAATGATCTATAGCGATCTTGCAATTGCCGCAGTTCTCATCGCTGTGATGGTTGATTTGTTTGTCTTTAAGAATTCATTGCTCACTCGAGTCGCTTTTTGGATTTCTTACTCAATCATTCTCCCCTTCCAATTAATGACAAATTGGTGGTTGACCCACTACCGCGCAGATGGCCAAGCGATCGTGATGTACGACCCAGAGACAATCATCGGCACCCGCATAGCCGCAGCCCCGCTTGAAGACCTGCTCTTTGGCTTCGCTCTCATCCTCTCGACTATGGGTCTCTGGGAATTCTGGGGCAGGCGCGGATTCCAGCGAGAGAAAATCACGAAGAGAAAAGTTGTAAACGAATAAGTGCAGTAAAGTTCGGTCAAGCCCCGCACGGGACGGTAGCTCAGTTGGTTAGAGCCCCGAACTCATAATTCGGTCGTCGTCGGTTCAAGTCCGACCCGTCCCACTCGCAACATCACTTCAGTGGTCCCTGTATAGCTCTCTTCAATACATTCTGAGTAACTATTCGGGTGAACTTTCCAATATCAGATTTCTCCGAAGCACTCAGACCTTTGGTTACCCATCCCATTGTTCCCGTGGAGAAATTTCCACCGGTTCTTCCATTGGAAGCTATAAGTATCATATTCATTTGGCCAAATCGTGGGGCATACCATTTGGTGCCACAGCGCACTCTTGCTTCACCTAAGTTGATAACTTCTCCAGAGTTGGATGAGCTCGAAAGTAACGAATCTACTTCAGGTCCAACAAGTCCCTCTAGATTAAGGCTCTTGAAATCTTTAATTCCACTAAATACGAATGACTGTGGTTCTTTCACCTCAAAGTCTCCCTTTGCAGGAAAACACTTGTATTCCAAGCCGGTGAGTTCAGGTTCAGGTTTACCAAGGTCCCGGAATTTAACTGTGGGGTTTTCCTTGTTGGGATCTTCCTCCGCAGACTTATAGATCTCCATCGTAAGGTGTTCGCTATTCAGGGACTTCTTAAGTCGCACATTCCAGTACCCTGCATTTGCTCCGAAAAAGACTGTATTGAGTCCGCGCTTGCGAGCTTCGATCACATTCTCACGCTCTTGCATAGTCCAGTATTCATCGTGGCCAGCGCTGATAAGGACTTGTTTCTTAGAAAGTATCTTCTTGTCAAAGTGAAGATCGGTGTCGGAAACATAGCTGACATCAAGTCCGAGTTTTTCAATGTAGACAATAAGCGGGTGCACATAACGTAGATACTTACCTGCTCCGTTACCTTCATCAAACGGCTTTCTAAAATCGACAACTCGGAGTCGTGAATCAAATCCATTAGGCCCGCCATATGAATCAGCACCAGTCCAACTGTTGTAGGCCTGCATTGTCATCGTGGGAACTGAAAAAACAGCTTTAGCCTTTGCGACTTTCTCCTTCAGAATAATTGGGATATAACTTGAGTACTGATCGCTATCCCGAATAACAAAAAGGTACATTCCGTGTGGAAAGGAACTGGTGCTGATCTGGAGATTGGCTTTCCATTTCTTTGAGTCAACCTTGGATTGGTCTAAACAGGGCATCTTTTCTGAAGTAAAGATTCGCTTACCTTGATCTCCGTCGTAA
>JBIJAL010000095.1:0-3734 GCA_044345775.1 Candidatus Planktophila sp. | reverse complement strand
GAGCAAACCAGAGCGCGGATGTCAAAAAGATAAAGCCAGCGATCAACGCTTCGTACTTACTTGGTAGCATTTCAAACTTAAGCATAAACATAACTGGAACCACTACGCACGTCACGTAATCGACAACCAAATCGAGTATGTGACCATCGATGAGTGGTGCGTGGATCTCTACATCTAAACCACGTGCGATAGGTCCATCAAGACCATCGAGAATCTGTGAGGCAATCAACCATAAAAGTGCGATGCGGATTTCTCCATCAACAACTCCTTGAAGAGCGAGCATGCCAATGACTGCGCCACTTGCAGTCAATACATGAAGTGCGTATCCAGCGCGGCGAGCAGACCGTGGAGTTAAATTCGACATCAGTTATCACCCATCATGATTGCAAATTCGGCGACATCCCAATATGCATAAGAATCGCCATTAGCCAGCAATTCACCATTTCGAGTATTCACAGAAATATTTCGTAGGATTTTACGGCCGTCAATTATCTCAACACCTGAAAGATAGATATCCACTGGGACTTCTGCGCTCTCACCTTCGGCACAATTAGGTTCGCAGAGCTTTTCAGTATAAATCCCGTTACCCGTTGCACCGTTATAACCCCAACTTTCCCAAGTGATGTCATAGACGCTTGCGCCACCATCAGCACAGAATCGTGTGATCTGTGATGGGCGCTGCTCGGCAATCTCACAATCGTAGGTATAAATATCGCGAGCATATGATTTACCGAAGAAAAAGACTGAAGTGGCTGTGAGTGCAAGAGTGATGAGCCCAACGATAAGAGCCCTTTTACCCATGGCTGCATCGTACTTGCGAGAAGGGGTAATTACCCAGTAATTAAGTTCTGAATTTAACTAGGAATTTAACGCCGAGAGTCGCTCAGCCAAGCCTGAGTACCTAGGTTCCCGGGACAAGATTTTTTCCAGATCCTTTTTTGCCATCGCTTTTTTACCCATACGTTCATATGTGTATGCACGCTCCCAGAGTCCGCGATTGAGAACTATTTCAGAGCGAGTGCGCTTGGCTATTGCCTGCTTAAGGCATTCAAGAGATGCCTCAAGGAAATTCTGCTCTCGGAAAGCGATTCCACGCATAATCAAAAGCATCGCTGTTGCATCATCACTGTTTTCAACATCTTCCGTTGTCGCAATTGCGTCATCGTATCGCTTGAGAGAAATCTCGAGATCGGCCATAGATATTGCAGTTATTTGATCTGAATCAATTTCCTCAATAACAGCTAGCGCTTCTTCATATCTTTCTTGAAGTTGTAATATCTCAGCATAAATTAATCCAAGCGCAGTTAGATTAAATCGCTCATTGGCATGGATCCCAGGGGTGATCTGAACAGCAGGGATAATTCCAGGAAAATACTCTTCCACAAGAGGAAGTGAGAATAACTCAAGGCGACGCGGCCAGAGTTGATCAGCAAGTGGAAAAACCCGTGAGTGCAATTTCTGATCGGTACTTCCATGAAGTATTTGGATTGCCTGCATTGCAAGTGCGATCTCGGGGAACTTATCGGCAACTTCCCCTGCCTTGCGAAAGACTGTCTCTGGTGGGTTTGCTTCAGAATCACCATAAATATCGTAGAAGAGAGCGCTCATTGCCTTCTCTTCTTTACTTGAAAAAATTGTTGCTTTCGCTGGAGCCCTTACCGCACTAGTTGGTTTCTCTAACTCAGGAAGATCTTCTACGTAAGACTCTCCATCAATAAAAGTCTCCTCTGTTCGCCCGGAAGTTTTTCGCGACCCCTTAAGCGAAACACTCTCGGTCCAGTAAAGGCCGCTGCCAGGAATACCAGCAGATGATGTGACTCGACCTGAAGAGTTGAGACTTACCCGTGCACCACGGACGCCAGCAGAAAGGCCGATAGATCTTTTTCCAAAGGTCAGCCGCAGCCCAGGTGCGATCTTCATAGACTTTCGGAACCGAAAACCCATATCTCACCCCATCCGCTCTTAATTCTCGGTCGAGATAAGGTTATCTCGATTAATGCCTGGATGATCGATAATCGCATCACCGATACATTGACTAGAATTCTGACCAGATCTTCATCCGAATTTACACAGAGGTGCGGCCTATCATTTAGAGTAAGGTCATTGAAGTACCATCGCGTAGAGATAGAGGGAAAGAAATGTCATATAACAATGGGCTCCGGCCACCACTTCCAGGGGAGGGATCAAGTCAAGGTTCTTTCCAGTTTGCATCCTTCCAACATCGCCTTGGTGCCTATGCACTGGATACGGTACTGGCAAGTCTGACTTTTGGAATTGGTTGGCTGATCTGGTCGATGATCGTCTGGGGCGAAGGACAGACTCCAGGCAAGAAAATTCTTGGGATCCGCGTAAGACACTTTGAAACGGGCACGGTTGCAACGTGGGGTCATATGGCTGTGCGGGAGTTTTTGGTCCCAATGACTGTGATTGTTGCGATGTTCCTTACAAGCGGCTTGGCTTTGCTTGCTTGGTTTATTATCGAGATTGTCTTCTACTTTACAAAAAATAGCCGAACTCTTCGCGACCTTTGGGTCAAAACCGCTGTAATCAACGAGGCCTAATATGTCTGAATTCACGCCCGGCCAAGCTCATCCAACAGCCCCTTTAAGTCAAAGAGAGCAGGATGCAAAGTCCGGTAGTGGACTAGCGGTCGCAGCTTTTGTCACATCACTCGCAACGCTCTTCCTTACAGCAGGCTTCTTCTCATTCATCGGTTCAATCTTGGGCCACATCTCACTCTCTAAGTTAAAGAGAGCGGGAAGCGAAGAAAATCGCGGCTTGGCAGTTGCGGGGGTAATTATTGGATGGGTTTCAACGGCCCTGGCATGGTTATTCCTGATTGGTTTTATCGTGTTGATTGTTGGAATCGCTTCAACATTTGATTCAAGCTGGTGGGATGATCTTGTATACGAGTTTGATTCCGATTACAACAGTTTCTAACTCTTCATCGGTATTGCACTGTAACGGTACTGCACTGTAACGGTACTGCGTAGCCCCGAAGGGATTCGAACCCTCGTAGCTGACTTGAGAAGCCAGAGTCCTAGGCCGCTAGACGACGGGGCCCTAGTACATTCATTTACTGCTGTGGTGCCTTACTGCTTTTTTTTGCTATACCTCGGGTACTGCGCTGGGGTACCAGGACTCGAACCTAGACTTACTGAACCAGAATCAGCAGGGCTGCCAATTACCCCATACCCCAAAAGATTCACATCTCTTGTTGGCAGAAGTTTACCTTACCGATCAGAGTGAAATTGCCCCAGCAATTCGCTCAAGACAGACCTCTTTACCCAGTAATTCCATTGATTCAAAGAGGGGTGGAGAAATAGTGCTGCCCGTGGCTGCAATGCGCAGGGCGGTAAAAGCGATGCGAGGCTTTAGCCCCATCTCTTCGATCAGTGATGTGCGTAGCGCCGCTTCGATCGAGGCGTGATCCCAGGATTCTAACGGGGTGAGATCTGAAAGTGCTCTCTTGAGGATTGTCTTTGAATCAGCATCGGCGATCTTTGGAGCAGATGCTTCGTCGACTGCAAATGCTGTAGTGAAAAGAAATGCCAGCATCGCAGGGACTTCACTTAATGTGACGATGCGCTCTTGAATTAATGGCAAGGCAGATTTAACGAGAGCAATTTCGCTATCAGTTCCTGTGATAATCCCTGCATCCCTTAAGAATGGCAGTGACCATGAGAGAAATTCATCGATAGTGAGCGCTCGGATCTTGTCACCATTAATTGCTT
>JBIJAL010000094.1:0-3748 GCA_044345775.1 Candidatus Planktophila sp. | reverse complement strand
GTTGGCAACACATCACCACTTCGGAAGTGAGTACTTCATAGATGTTGCAGCAGTTTTATTAGCAGTAGATGGATCACACACCATTGATTACCGAGAGAACATCCTATGAGCAACCTATGAGCAACCTATGAGTCACCCATGAGTCACCTATGAGTTTGGGCCGTTCGATTTCGATGGGGCTAGTTGGTCTGGCTGGCAATACAGTTATTGTCGAGGTAGATATCAGCGATGGACTACCGCATTACAACTTACTTGGGTTACCTGATGCAGCGCTCAATGAATCTCGTGATCGAGTTCGAGCAGCGCTGACCAATAGCGGAGAAAGCTGGCCCAATCGCAAAGTGACAGTGTCGCTCTCACCTGCATGGTTACCTAAGAGCGGATCAAGTTTCGACCTGGCTATTGCACTCGCCATCCTGGTAGCACACGGTCATTTATCTCAAGAGAGCATTGGCACAACTCTTATCCTTGGGGAACTCGCACTCGATGGCACCATTCGCGGAGTCAATGGAGTACTTCCCGCACTTATTGCTGGCCATCGTGATGGAATCGAGCGCGCAATTGTTCCAGTGGCAAATATTGGTGAGGGCGCGCTCCTAGAGACCATGAACGTTCTTGCCTTTCACACCCTGGCTGACCTCCTCACTTTTCTTCGAACTGGAGTCGGAGAGAGTGCGAAGGCAGCGAGTATTTCAGAACAGAGCGAAACCTTTCTTGACTTTGAAGATGTAGCAGGGCAATCGTTAGCACGATTTGGTGCCGAGGTTGCCGCAACCGGGGGACATCATTTACTGCTTATCGGGCCGCCAGGAGCGGGAAAGACAATGATTGCTTCGCGTATTCCAACGATATTGCCATCACTTACAGGTGATCAAACGCTAGAAGTAACCGCACTTCACTCTGTTGCTGGAACCCTCTCGCAACGTTCGCCGATGTCGCGCATGCCACCAATAGTTGCACCGCATCACAGCGCAACACGCGTATCTATGGTCGGTGGCGGCTCGCACAGTATTCGTCCAGGTGCATGTTCCCTTGCCCATCACGGAGTGCTCTTTATTGATGAGGCACCTGAATGCGCTGCTGGCATTTTAGATTCACTGAGGCAACCACTTGAATCTGGCACGATCACGATCGCACGTAGCGTAGGCAATATCACCTTCCCCTCACAGTTCCTCTTAGTTCTTGCTGCCAATCCCTGTCCTTGCGGAAAATTCACAGGACGTGGGCTGGGATGTAATTGTTCATCCCTTCAAGTGCGCAGATATCTCGGCAAGTTATCGGGGCCCTTAATGGATCGGATAGATATGCGGATTACCGTGGAACCAGTTGGGCGAACAGATATTGCTTCACCAGAACTCGGAGAATCCAGTGCTGTGATTGCAGAGCGAGTGCTCGCTGCAAGAATCATTGCTCGTCAACGATTTTTCGGCAGGGGCTTTGAACTGAACAGCGCGATCCCTGCTAGATCGTTACGCACTGAATTCAAACCTGATCGTGCTGCGATGAATTTTCTTCACGACCATCTAGATCGGCAACTCCTCACTGCGCGCGGTCTTCATAAGGTTATTCGCTTGAGCTGGACTTTGACCGATTTGGCAGGTCGCAATCAACCCACTCTTGCAGATGTCATGCAGGCATATTCCTTACGTGAAGGAGGAATCTCGTGAATACTGAGAAGGCTGCTCGACTTGAACTCTTCGCTGCAATTGAAGGTGGCAGTGCTTTCTGGACTAGTGAAATTCGCACTCTTGGCGCACTTCAAACCCTGCACCTGATCAAAGATGGTTTCTATCGTTCGAGTAGAGGCGAGAAGACACTCTCGCAGATTAATCCTGGGGGTGCAGAGGCACACTCTGCTGTGATCGAAAGTGCTGGAGGATATTTTCTTACACCTGATGATCCGCAATGGCCGCCTTTGCTTAATGATTTGGCGACAGCCCCCATTGGGCTTATCGTGAAAGGAAAAGTCGAATCGTTAAGTGAACGCTCGATCGCCATTGTTGGCACTCGAAATCCAACGCCATATGGCGCACGTATTGCCAGTGATTTTGCTGCCGGATTTGTTGATCGCGAGTGGCTGATCGTCAGTGGCGGCGCGTACGGCATTGATACACATGCTCATAAGGGCGCGCTCATTGCCGAAGGTGTAACCATCGCCGTGATCGCCAGTGGAATTGATATTAACTATCCAGCAGGCAATGAGAGATTGTTTGCAGAAATTGCAGAACTTGGTGCAATAGTCAGTGAAGTGATGCCTGGAACCCCAGCCTTTCCATCTCGTTTTCTCACACGCAATCGCATTATCGCCGCCCTTTCGGTGAGCACTCTTGTGGTTGAGGCGGCTTTTCGCAGCGGTTCACTTCGAACTGCACGAGATGCTGCAGAGTTAATGCGTCCTGTGATGGCTATACCTGGTCCAATTAATTCACCAACATCTGAAGGTACACATCGCCTGATTGGTGAACGGGCGGCAGAGATTGTGACATCGGTGGCTGATGCGGTTGAGTTGATCTCTTCATTGGAGGATTCGTTTAGGTAAATCCCATGCGCTGATGGGAGAATACTGTCATGAGTGAATTTCGTTCGGGCTTTGTCGCCATTGTTGGCCGCCCGAATACTGGTAAATCCACTCTCATCAATGCTCTCGTCGGTTCAAAGATTGCGATCACATCTCCGCATCCAAATACCACGCGCCACGCTATACGTGGAATCATCAACGGCGACGAATTTCAAGCAGTTCTTGTAGATACTCCAGGAATTCATAAACCCAAGACACTCTTAGGTCATCGCCTGAATGCCGTGGTCGGGGAAAGTCTTGACTCGGTAGACATAATTTTGATGTGCTTACCGGCAGATGAGACTTCAGGTGCGGGAGATGTTTTTCTAGCACAAGAGATTGCAAAGCATCCACGCGCAAAAAAGTTTGCTCTGGTTACAAAGACAGATCTTGTCTCCAAGAAGAATGTCGCCGCGCGGTTGCTAGGTATTAATGAACTTGCAGCGGGATTTTCATGGAATGAGATTGTGCCGATATCAGCTGCCATTCATGATCAGATCGATCTACTTGCAACTCTGATCTCTAAGAACTTACCTGCTGGGCCAGCGTTCTATCCGACAGATATGAAAAGTGACCAAGGAATCGAACAACTTATATGTGAGCTTATTCGCGAGTCAGCGCTGCGCGATGCCCGAGAAGAATTACCTCATTCAATTATGGTCACCATTGATGAGATGGCAGAGCGTGAGGAGAAGGGGTCAAGACCTTTCTATGATATTCATGCAACGATTCATGTGGAGCGCGATTCACAGACAGGAATTTTGCTGGGGCATCAAGGTCAGCAATTAAAGGATATTGGAATGCGTGCACGAGCTGATATTGAGCGCGAACTTGGTGCACGAATCTTTCTTGGCTTACATGTCAAAGTCTCAAAAGAATGGCAGCGTGATCCAAAGCTGCTCGAGCGCTTAGGCTTTTCTGAAAAGTAAGGGTTAGACCTTCTCGCGGCGAGTGACTAGATATGATCCGATCATCACTAGAGGCAGGCCAACTCTGATTCCAATAGTGAGCTCTTCATTAAGAATAAGCACGCCCAAAAGTACGGCTATCGCTGTATTCCAATATGTGACAACGGATGCGCGCGTAGGCCCTATCTCTTCAATGAGTGTGAAGAAGATGGCGAAGGCGATTCCAGTGGAGAAGACACCGAGTGCGATTACTGAGAGCGTTGCATCCGTAGAAATTGCACGG